>JABDLW010000438.1 GCA_013001805.1 Saprospiraceae bacterium
ATGTATGGCATGCTCCGTGGTGCGTTCGCTACAACCGATGAGAAAATGATCTCCAGAAAAAACCATCATATCACCTCCCTCAATCGATACTGATTCGCCCCTTCTGGAACGGGGGAATAATTCGACATCATTCATGTTAATGATCTTGCCTTCGGTTCTTAATTGGGCAAACATTGGATGGGCAAAAAAAATAAAACGAGTCAACAGGTTTTCCCGGAATCTCGCTTCCTTGGCGGCACGGGTTACAATAACATGATCTCGTATCGTGACGGCTATATCCCGGGAGAAAATGAAATTAGGGATGGGATCAAATAATATCAAGTCTTCGTCCGGCAAAAAACCACTTATCAAAACGGCAGTGAGTTTGCGATTGTCCAGTTCACTAAGTGTTTTGAGATACTTTGATGGTAATTCTTCAAAATCAATGATGCGGGCTATAATTTCCTCCTGTGCTGCCTGATCGGCGTCAAGTGCTTCAAAAAGCAATTGTTCCAGGTAGAGCACATTCTCTGTACCGATAAATTTCTTTAAAATGGAGGTGAAAATGTCATGCTCCTGTTGTATTCGGGGTAAAAAGACAATATCGTCAAAAAGAAGCTCATCGGATCGCTTGGGGCTGACCCTGGATATTCCTTCCTCGGGCCGATGGACCACAACTTTTTCCAGTGGGCCAATTTCTGAATTTACATAAATGTCTGCCATTGATAGCCAACATGAGTTGATTTGCCACAAAAGTAATCTAACTATTTTAGACCGTAAGTGATTATCGAATTGGCCCCCTTGGTTTTTTGCGAGACTTTTTTGATATGTGTGGTCTCGCGGCTAGTTGCGAATCCATCAAAAATATCAATTAGACGAAATTATAGATAGACTTTTAGATCTTTAAGGTTTATCCAATAATGCCTTGACGATATGGACAATTCAACACTGAAACAAGATGCTCTTTTCTATCATTCCAAAGGTCGTCCGGGAAAAATTGAAGTGATACCGACCAAAGAGACAGCCAATCAAAGAGATCTGTCGCTAGCTTATTCTCCGGGAGTTGCTGAACCTTGTTTAGCCATCAATAAGAATGTTAGCGATGTATATAAATATACTGCCAAGGGCAACCTGGTAGCTGTAATTAGCAATGGAACAGCAGTACTGGGGCTTGGTGACATTGGTCCCGAAGCGGGTAAACCGGTTATGGAGGGAAAAGGTCTATTGTTTAAAATTTATGCAGACATTGATTGCTTTGATCTCGAACTCAATACGAAAGATGTGGATGAGTTTGTCAGGACGGTGAAGATTCTGGAACCCACATTTGGAGGAATTAACCTGGAAGATATTTCTGCACCAGACTGCTTTGAGATCGAAGAGAGGCTAAAGAAGGAACTTAGCATTCCGGTCATGCACGATGATCAACATGGCACGGCAATTATTAGTGCGGCTGCGTTACTTAATGCCTTGGCTCTGGTTGATAAGGATATAGCAAAAGCAAAAATAGTGGTCAACGGAGCTGGTGCATCGGCCATTTCTTGTACAAAACTTTATGTATCACTCGGTGCAAGAAAAGAAAATATCTTCCTTTATGATAGTAAGGGACTGATTCACCCGGACCGCAACAATCTGGACGGTAAGAAGCCTGAATTTGTTAATGGATCGGTTGCAGCAAATACCTCGTTGACGGAGATTTTAGTGGGTGCCGATGTATTTATCGGATTGTCCCGGGGTGATGTTTTAGATCAATCCATGGTGAAGGCCATGGCCAGAGACTGTATTATTTTTGCCATGGCCAACCCAACACCCGAGATCAGTTATGAAGCAGCTAAGCAGGCAAGACCAGATTGCATCATGGCCACGGGTCGCTCTGATTATCCCAATCAGGTAAATAATGTTTTGGGTTTTCCCTTCATATTCCGGGGTGCCCTGGATGTCCGGGCGTCAGAAATTAATGAGGAAATGAAGATTGCAGCAGTCTACGCGCTGGCAGAATTGGCAAAAAAACCAGTACCAGACATCGTGAACCTGGCTTACGGTAATATCGACCTAAAATTTGGCAACGACTACATCATTCCAAAACCGGTGGATCCGCGGTTAATTACCACCGTGGCCCCTGCTGTGGCAAAAGCTGCTATGGAAACAGGTGTTGCCAGACATCCGATTTCAGACTGGGAAGAATATGAATTTCAGCTTGGTAGTCGCCTGGGCAATGACAACGCGCTATCGAAAATCATCGAAACAAAGGCACGGCAAGATGTCAAAAGAGTTGTTTTTGCCGATGCAGACAATCCGTCGGTGTTAAAGGCTGCACAAGTCGTCAATGAGGAGCGAATTGCTGATCCCATTCTACTGGGTAACCGGGGTAAGATTGAAGCACTCATGGAGGAATACAGTATATCTCTACCTCAAATTCCAATTATTGATCCGCAACATCCTCGTGACACTGCAGACAAAGAGGTCATGGATCGGTATGTGCAATTGTTTTATGATAAACGCCGTCGTAAAGGCTTCACCCGCAGGGAATCAGAAGAGATCATGCAGACTAATAGTTATTATGGCGCCATGATGGTAGAAACAGGTGATGCGGATGCCATGATCGGGGGATTAACGAAAAAGTATCCTCACACTTTACGGCCGGCTTTGCAAATAATTGGTCCCCAGGCGGGTGTCAGAAAAGTGGCGAGTATGCATATTTTAGTCACCAGATATGGTCCTTTGTTTTTGGCCGATACCTCTATCAACCATTTTCTGACGGCTGAAGATATTGCTGACATCACAGAACTTGTGCATCGCGAGGTGACTGCTTTAAATATAGATCCCAAAATTGCTTTGATTACATACTCAAATTTTGGCAGTGTTCCCAAAGGCGAATCGGCCATGCTAATGCGGGAAGCTACCGCCATCTTACATCAAAGACATCCTGATTGGACGGTTGATGGAGAAATGCAAGCCCATATGGCGCTTGATCCGGAACTGCTACACCGTTTTTATCCTTTTTCACGATTGGCTGGGCACAAAGCAAATGTTCTGATATTTCCCAGCTTATCGTCGGCAAATATTGCTTACAACTTGCTCAGTCACACTTCGAATCTCCCGATCATTGGTCCTATTTTACTTGGTCTTAAAAAGCCGGTCCATATACTGCAACTGGGGGCGTCCGTGAGGCAGATCGTTGAAATGGTCGGAATGGCTG
>JABDLW010000440.1 GCA_013001805.1 Saprospiraceae bacterium
ATGTGATTGTATTTCCAAATTCAGAGGCGAGGGAAAAAGTGCGAATCTCATAATAGAAATCCGCATTTGTATTATTCTTTAATGGGTCGATTGTAAATTGATCCCCGATTCTCCGGGTAAAACGGCGATTGTAAACCAGTTCAAATGCGCCCAAGCGGTATTGGTAGCGAACACCCGCTGTGAAGCCATGCAACACCCGGATATCAGTGAAGGGTTTTGTATGCTCAAACTTATCATTAAAAGCATGCAGGATTTGATTGACCGTACCTGCGTCGGCGTTGGAGATGTCATATCCAGCGATGGCATTCCACTGAGCATGGGTAGAGGCCAGAGTAAACAGGCTGACAATAACTGATAAAGCGAGAATCCGCAAATACATGGTGCCAAGGTAAATAATTTCAAACTCCAGATTTAGTGATTGAAACAGATAGTAGCGAACCATTGCGCAGAAATGCCCCGGTTGTGTTCCAAATAATTCTGGGCTATTAGTCGAAAACCGGAATTGAATTACCATTTTTGCGGCCTATGTTTATTGACACACATGCACACATCTATCTTCCCCAGTTTGATGATGATCGGGATGAGACCCTCAATCGTGCCCGGAAGGCTGGTGTTGAAAAAATTCTGATGCCCAATATTGACCTTACTTCAGTGGAAAGTCTGCATCGTGTTGAGCAGAGATACCCGGCGATGTGTCACAGCATGATGGGACTGCATCCCTGCAGCGTTGACAAGCACTTTGCCGAACATCTGGACGGGATTCTGGCACATCTCGACAGCCGCGATTATATTGCTGTGGGTGAAATTGGATTAGATCTGTATTGGGACAAAACTTATTTGGAGGAGCAGATCGAAGCATTTAAATTACAAACTCAGTGGGCGCATAAAAGAGGATTACCGATCGTAATTCATAGCCGGGAATCGACAAAAGAACTTCTCCAAATTCTGGAAGGCCTGGCATTGCCTGGTCTGAGAGGCGTATTCCATTGCTTTAGTGGTAATGCTGATGAAGGAAAACGAATTGTTGATTTGGGATTCTTTCTGGGCATCGGAGGCGTAGTGACCTTTAAGAATGGTGGGCTGGATCAGGTGCTCCCGGAAATCTCGCTGGAACATTTAATTCTGGAAACGGATGCGCCTTATCTGGCTCCGCATCCGTATCGGGGTAAGCGCAATGAAAGTGCCTATATTCCTCTGATTGCTGAGAAATTGAGCGCAATCTACGACGGCAGTATTGAGCTAATTGCAGAGCAGACCAGTAAAAATGCGCAGACACTCTTTGGTCCACTGATGCCACCAAAAGACACAAATACTGCATCTTAGAAGGTATATTACCGGATCTTTGCAGTTGATCCAACTGAGAATGAATTATTTTCAGATATTTACCTCTCACTTACAGAATTTTTGGAGAGGTGCTCGAGTGGTTGAAGAGGCACGCCTGGAAAGCGTGTATACCCCTAAAGGGTATCGAGGGTTCGAATCCCTCTCTCTCCGCAGGAAGAAGGGATGAGACATGGTGCTGACCGATGGATGCTGAACAAGGCATCCAGAGCGTCAGTAAGTTTATGCCGACCGAAGCGTCGGTAAATCCCTCAGCTCTTGCTAGAAGAATGGGATGAGACCTGTACCTCTTAGCATTAAATAGCATCATGAAAGGGAGTGCCGGTAAATTTCGATCCCAGCGGAAGCGTTTTCTGCTTTCGTGCCTTAAAAATTGGGATAAAACAATAGTTAACGGGAGGTCAAGTCAAAAAGAATACCAAATAAAATTTGGTATAAATAACGAGGGTGTTGTCCTACAAGAGGTGAAATGATTTTTCAGTAAAATTCATTTAAATCATCCGGTTTTATCACATAACTTGTATATTGTCGAGTCCTTTAGTACCAGGCTAGTCCAAAATGAATCTAAAGAGATGAGTGATCTGTCGAAATCTGGTAATTTTCTGATTTGATAATAAACTAGTACGCTATAACATCAGCCTGTAGCAATTGTAAAAAATGCTGTTGAGTAGAAGCTACTATCTAATTATTTTTTAATTTAACTGTCCATTTTTAACTCATTTAGTAAACGAAGATCCTAACTGTTATGCGAAAAGTACTTGCATTGCTGCTTGTTTTTGGAATTGCAGCTACATTCGGGGCTATTGACGCCGCTGCCCAATCTGATTCAGCATCTGGCTTCCAGATTTTGAAGCAATATTTTATCCAGGGTGACTGGCGTTTTATGAGCTTTGTATTAGTATGTCTGATACTTGGTCTGGCCTTCTGTATTGAGCGAATTATTACCTTAAACCTGGCGACAACGAATACTGATAAACTTATGAGCCGAATTGACGATCGTCTCGTCGAAGGTGATTTAGAAGGTGCCATGGAAGTTTGTAAATCTACTGCCGGCCCTACGGCTAGTGTATTGTATGAAGGCTTACGAAACGCTCCCAACGGCCCGGAAGCTGTTGAAAAAGCCATCACTTCTTATGGAAGTGTGCAAATGGGACTTTTAGAGAAAGGTCTGGTTTGGATCTCTCTTTTTATTGCCATTGCCCCAATGCTTGGTTTCATGGGTACGGTTATCGGTATGATCCAGGCGTTCGACCGAATCGAAGCTGTGGGTGACCTTTCACCTTCCGTAGTTGCGGGTGGTATTAAGGTGGCACTTTTGACTACTGTATTCGGTCTTGTAGTTGCCATTATTTTGCAGATTTTTTACAATTATATCGTTTCTAAGATCGATGGCATTGTAAACAAAATGGAAGATGCTTCGGTTGGTCTGGTTGACTTACTGGCAAGAAATAACATATTTAAATAATCTAAAAAGCTGGAATCATTATGTATAAGATTTTAACTAAGCATGGCCAGCTTGCAGCGTTTGGTATTGGGCTGCTTATTATTATTCTTTTTATTGGGAGTGTGTTCAGTGGCGTCGAGGGTTTCAATGCCCTGTCCAAAGAAGACCAACTGAACACGACCATCTTTGATATTGGCCTAAAAATGACGATTGTGTTATTAGTGGTCTGTGCCCTGGTAGCCATCCTCTTTGCGCTCTATCAAACAGCGACTAATCCTAAAGCGGCCTTGAAAGGTATCATCGCACTGGTGGTTTTAATCATCTTATTCGGTGTACTTTACAGTACCGCTGCGGCAGAGACCACAGGTCCCATCGGAAGAGCTGTTGAGGAATTTGGCCTCTCAGAAAACCAAAGTAAAATTGTCTCTGCGGGCATTCGGGCTACTCTGATCCTGGGAGGATTAGCCGTAGCCTCATTCGTGATATCTGAAATTAGTAATCTTTTTAAATAATCTATCATGGCAAAGAAAAGCAGTCGTGACCGGATGAAAAATGAAGTAAATGCAGGATCAATGGCAGATATTGCCTTCCTCTTACTCATTTTCTTCCTGGTGACCACCACCATCGATGTAGATAAGGGCATTACAGTTAAGTTACCACCATGGTCGGATGAACCACCGGAGATTCAACAAATGAAGACCAGAAACGTGTTTTCTGTTTTGGTAAACGCTCAGGATCAATTACTCGTAAGAGGCGAGTTGACTGATATCACTGACTTGAGAGAAAGAGCTAAAGAATTTATTGCCAATCCTCAACGACGGGATGATCTATCAACCAATCCAAAAAATGCCATCATATCATTGAAGAATGACCGGGGTACCAGCTATAAGCAATACCTGGCAGTCTACAACGAGCTCAAGGCGGCCTACGACGAGCTATGGGATGAAGAGTGCCTGAAGATGTATAGCATTCCCTATAGCGATGACTTGCCTATTGCCTACAAAAGAGCGATCAAAGAAAAGATACCAATGGTACTTTCAGAGGCCGAACCAACTAATTTTGGAGAAGAAAACTAAATAGAATCATGGCACATTTTCAGAAAAAAAGGGGAAAAGCATCACCTGAGGTTTCCACGGCCTCCCTACCGGATATCATTTTCATGCTACTATTTTTCTTTATGGTGGTAACCGTACTGAGAGATGGAGAGCGTAAAGTAAAAGTTGTGGTTCCTGAGGCAACTCAGCTGCAGAAGCTGGAACAAAAATCACTGGTTAACCACATTTGGATTGGTAGGCCTGTAGAGAAATTTCAGGATCTGTACGGTACAAAACCAAGGATACAATTGGGTGATAAATTTGCTACTGAAAATGATATTCCACTTTTCCTGGAACAACACAAGATAAAGGTTCCTGAACCACAAAGACCACAGATAACCAGTTCTCTAAAAGTGGATGGTGATGTGACTATGGGTATTGTATCAGATGTCAAAACAATTTTGAGAAAATCAGGTCAGTTGAAAGTAAATTATTCAGCCCGGCCAAAGCAGACAAGATAGTAAGGATTATTTTTATTCTATTCCCAATAGAAAAAGACCCGAATCATTTTCCGCCGATTCGGGTTTTTTTTTAACCCATACTTCTTAGGTAGAGGGACAAGATATGTTGCACCATCTTTGTCTATACTGCACTAGCGAAGTCGATCGGCAGATCGGACTAGATTTTCATCCTTGCGAATTGATCGTATGGCCAACACAATGAAAACAATAGCAACAACCATGGAAGCATATCCAAATCCAGGTAGTATCTGGATTTGCTCTGCGACGCTTTGATATTCTTGCCAAAAATGGAAAAGGGATAGAACAATAGCTGCAGCGATCAAGGCCAGGGAAATCTTTCCCAATTTGATTTGCAAAACCCGGTTTTTAAATAAAAACACAGCAGCAATCAAAATTAAAATAGTCAGGGCTACTATCGCTAAGAGTACGGAATTGTCACTGATGCTATAGTTACCATCGGCAAGCATGGAGCCAACGGCGACTTGCTCCGGAACCTGGTTGATACCAAGCAGTGATAAGGGCTTAAGAAAGAGCAGACCTAACATGGCGGCTCCGCAGACAAGGAAAATAGTTTGTACTCTTTGAATCATTACCTTGAGGTTGAAATTGGATGGCTGAAAATACTAAATTTATTCAATGGCTTTTAAATCGGGAAACTCACCCAGTTATTGGGAGAAAACATCGTTTCTGGCACATCGTAATATCGTCATCATTGGCTCGGGAATAGTCGGTCTTACTACCTCTATTTACCTCAAAAGACAACAGCCACACCGATCCGTACTGGTGATCGATCGAGGTTCAATTCCGACTGGTGCCAGTACCAGAAATGCCGGATTTGCCTGCTTTGGGAGCCCCTCTGAATTACTTGCCGATCAAAAAAGTCAG
>JABDLW010000463.1 GCA_013001805.1 Saprospiraceae bacterium
TGGAAGGAGACCTTTTCCAAAGGTCTTTGGTCGGTCCCTGCTCTTGCGTTATGTGGCACTGGTTATCATTGGTTTAGTTTTTTCAATCTTTCCATTTTATCCATACTTTGATTTAATTCGAAATCTCTTTTACAATGCTTAGCAAAACTGGATTAGATCATTACGTTAAGCTCCCGAAGTATTGACTAATATATGTTGACTAATTTGATGAATTAAAAATTCTATCGAGCACTAAATTGATAAGCTGTCGTAGAATGATATGTCTGACCGGGTGCCAGCAGCGTTGAAGGAAATTCGGGTTTATTGGGTGAATCGGGAAAATGTTGAGTCTCCAGACAGAAGCCACCTCGCCTCTGATACGTTTTGCCACCCTTGCCCACTACATTACCGGACATAAAATTTCCGGTATAAAACTGCACTCCGGGTTCACTGGTGAAGGTTTTCATAACTCTGCCAGTGGTGGGTTCATATACTTCTGCAGCTAGTTGTATTGTTCCACTTCCCGGCTGGTGATTTAAAACAAAATTGTGGTCGTACCCACTGCCAATTTTCATTTGAGGATGGTCAGAATTTATTTGATCACCAATGCTTTTTGCCGTACGGAAGTCAAAAGGTGTACTTTCGACCGTTGCAATTTCACCCGTTGGAATAAGTCCTTCATCTACTGGAGTGTAGTGATTGGCATTAATCATGATTTCATGATTCTCTATCGTACCATTGCCTTGCCCTGCCAGATTAAAATAAGCGTGGTTGGTCAAATTACAGATGGTTTTCTTGTCAGAGGTGGCAGTGTACTCGATACTTAACTGATTACTGTCATCCAGCGAATACACAACCGTGACATCAAGATTACCGGGATATCCTTCTTCCATATCCGGACTCCTACGAGAAAGTTGTAAAGCATCCGCGCCGCTTTGATTTATAATTTCGGCGTCCCATAGATATTTATCGAATCCTCTAATGCCTCCGTGTAAATGATTTCCATTGTTGTTAGCAGCTACTTCATAAATGATATTATCGATCTTGAAGCTTGCATTGCCAATGCGGTTGCCATAACGGCCTACCAGGGCACCAAAAAATGGATTATGCTCCACATAATCCGCAAGACTATCAAATCCTAAGGTTACGTCATCAAAGTTTCCATCTCGATCAGGTGTAAGAATAGAAACGATAATTCCACCATAATTTGTAATAGTCACGGTCATTCCATTTCCATTTTTTAATGTATACAAGTCGGCAGGTCCATCTGCGGTTTGCCCAAAGGGCTCCTTAGTGATTGAATTTTTATTATGCATATCATTGGCTTCATTTGAATCTTCATTTTTAGTTGTCGGGCTGTTTTGACAAGCAAAGATCAGGACTATACTACTCAACAATAACTGTCCGGACCACCTTCTTAATAATCTTATGAAGATGAAGTCAGTCACATTCGGAACTTTTAAATAAATTAGAAAGTGTTCTCCCCCTCGTAGTCCGGGGCCCGGAGTTAGAAAATTCATACTTTAGATAAAATTTTTTTTATGCGAAAGCTTTTAAACTGGGGTGCCAAGAATTTTTTGTTCTTTTTCATCGTCGGTTTGGTAGTTGGATGTGGTCAGAAAGATAGTGTAAAAAAATCACTTGCCGAGGAGCCTCAGGAAGAGGTACAAGGACAGAACTTTTTTGTCGATGCATATATGAAAGCTATTGACGCAATCGAAGCAAAAAGTGGAAATCCTGATACTTCTGATATGGTTTTGGTACCCGGAGGGGCTTTTGAGATGGGTGAATCTGAGGAGATGGCTCGTGCGGATGAGGTGCCACGACATCTGGTAAAAATTAATTCCTTTTGGATCGACAAGACAGAAGTGACTAATGCAGAATTCAGGAAATTTGTGGAAGCGACGGGATATCTCACGATCGCAGAGCAGGAAATTGATGTAGAGGAGATGATGAAACAACTTCCTCCCGGGACTCCCCGTCCTGATCCCGAGTTGTTAAAACCTTTTTCATTGGTATTCAAGGAGCAACCAGCCGGCCGGCAGAGCTACTATCCGTCGGAGTGGTGGATCATGGTTCCAGGAGCAAACTGGCGTGAGCCTCAGGGACCAGGTAGTAGCATTGAAGGAAAAGATGATTATCCGGTGGTACATATAGCCTGGTATGATGCGATGGCTTATTGTAAGTGGGCAGGAAAGCGACTTCCCACTGAGGCAGAATGGGAATTTGCCGCACGTGGAGGAAGTAATGACCAGAGATACCCTTGGGGAAATGACTCGATCACCAGTGATCGCGCTAATTATTGGCAGGGTGATTTTCCGGTTTCTAATAAAGTTGAAGACAATTATCAGCGTACTGCACCCGTGAAGAGCTACGAGCCAAACTCGCTCGGCCTCTATGATATGGCTGGCAATGTATGGGAATGGACCTCGGATTGGTATCACTTTCAGCATTATTTTCAGCAATCGAAAGAAGCCATGGCAATTAATCCTCAGGGTCCGCCCCGGAGTTTTGACCCGGATGAACCCACTGTACCGAAGAAAGTGATTCGAGGGGGTTCGTTCTTATGCAATGATTCCTATTGTTCGGGATTTCGGGTGGCAGCACGAATGAAATCAAGTCCCGACACCGGCATGGAGCATACAGGTTTTCGTTGTGTGGTAGGTATGTAGCAACTACTGTACTATAGTTGGTAATGATGACCGGCAATTGTTGCCGAGAGCAATTCAATTTTATCGCCATTCCAGATTCCAAATACCGCCATCCGATCACCGCCTTGACTTGCAAAAAGCGGCCACAATTTTTCGCTAGCATTAGATATTGGTATTGCGTTGTTTTCAATATCCACCAGTTCCCATGATTCTTCAGATGTTATCATCATGACATCTCTTACGGCCACTGGAAAGGAGTTCATAAAAGGATTTTTGGAAACGGCATGAGCGTAAACGTCGAGAAATTTGGTGAAGTGTGGGAATGTACCCGGGAATGAATTTTTCTTGGGAGTGGAAACAGGATTTATTAAAAAACCTCTGAAAGGAAATGATCCGGGGTAATAAACCAATTTTCCATGATAGGATTGACTAAACTTCAATTGTGATTCGAATGCTGTTCTACCAAAAGCGAAATCCAGGAGCAGTGCTGATCTTTTGCTATTACTTCCCATTACCCAACAATACCGGGCTTTTAGATTTTCCTCTTCTTCTAATTTTATGCCCATGATCATCCAAAGATCCTGAATGCCATCGGAAGTAGCTAATTGTTTTTTTTGAATAGAGAACCCGGACACTGAATATATAGAATGTTGCAAATTTATTGGCAATTCGTCAATCTTCTTAAAGGAGCTGACCAGGAGATAGATGCTGGCAAGTTCACCAAGAAGATTTTCGAGCCAATTTTGGTCAGATTTATCTAGGGTAGCCAATCCCCGAAGACGTCTTGCTACTCCTCCCATTTTAGCATCCACCATGCGACTGGAGATCTCCCGCATTGAACTATGAGAAAAGTCATACTGCAGTACGCCTATCCGGATCATATCTATGAGCCACTGCTCAAGGTAGTCAATGCCTTGTTTAACTAATTCTTTTCGTTGTGAGTTGGGCAATAGTGAGTTTGGATCAATGGGAAGGCTGGCCATTGCCGGTAGTAATTTTGCGGAGAGCAAGCTCGGAAGCTGATTGTTCTGCACTTTTCTTGTTGTAGTCCTCTGCCTCGGCCAACTGGTCACCATCTACCAGTACTGCGACTTTAAAACGGTCTCTTTTGTCCACTTTAAAGCGGTCCAGCACTTCGTAAGCAACATCTTTTCCATTCTTTTGACACCACTCCAGCAATTGGCTTTTAAAGTTATCATCGCTTTTTTCCATTTTGTGAATGTCCAGGTAGGAGCGAAGCACTCTGTTGATGACAAAACGTTTGGTGGCATCGTACCCTTTTTCCAAATAGACGGCACCAACCAAGGCTTCCAGAGCGTTGCCAAGCATAGATTTACTGAGTTTAGTATTGTTGTATTCCAGCAAAATCATATCCAGACCCATTTCATCACCGATGTAGTTAAGGGTTTTTCGTTTGACAATTTTGGCCCGCATTTTTGTTAGAAAGCCTTCGTCACTACTAGGATATTTTTTAAATAAATACTCAGCTACGATTGTACTCAATAGCGCGTCACCCAGGTACTCCAAACGTTCATTGTTGTATCGTTGGCCTTTGGAAGCGGCAGTGTGATTATTAGATTTATGAAAAAAAGCCTGTTGAAAGAGCGCCATATTAGAGGGAGTGAAACCCAATATCGGCCTTAATCTCTTTGCCAAATCGCGACGAGGTGAAAGAAAAAAATTATAGTACCGCTTTATTAATGTCAAATCCCTTTATAATTTTCTAAACATAACACAAGCATTGTGCCCACCAAAACCAAAGGTATTGCTAAGTGCCACTTTGACGCTCTTGTCCTGAGCTTCGTTAAAGGTAAGATTTAACCTGGAATCGATCTCAGGATCGTTTGTAAAATGATTAATAGTAGGTGGAATGAAATGTTGGTTTAATGCGATTATTGTGGCGATGGATTCGATGGCACCAGAAGCACCGAGTAGGTGTCCAGTCATTGATTTTGTTGAGCTAATACTAAGTCGGTAAGCATGGTCACCAAATACCTCAGCAATAGCTTTGAGTTCGGCTACATCACCGAGTGGCGTTGAAGTGCCGTGTACATTTACATAGTCCACCTGACTATGGTTGAGATTTGCATCGCGAAGAGTTAGTTCCATTACCTTTGATGCGCCTATACCATCCGGATGGGGAGCGGTGATATGGTAGGCATCTGCGGTCATGGCCCCTCCACATAATTCGGCGTAAATCTTTGCCCCTCTTTTACGTGCATGCTCGTATTCTTCTAAAATAATGCAGCCTGCCCCTTCTCCCAAAACAAACCCATCACGATCCTTATCAAAGGGCCTTGAGGCCGTTGCCGGGTCATCATTACGCTGAGACAACGCCTTCATGGAGCTGAATCCCCCGATTCCGGTACGAATGATGGCAGCCTCTGAGCCACCCGAAACGATGATGTCTGCACGTCCGAGCCTAATGGCATCCAACCCTGCAATCATAGCATGAGTAGCGGAAGCACAAGCGGAAACCGTACCATAATTAATACCACGGAATCCATATTTGATTGAGATATGACCCGGGGCAATGTCGGCGATCATTTTGGGAATCATATAAGGGTTATAGCGTGGGATCGTAACTTCCTTGTTCTCTTCAATTTCCTGCTCCAAAGATAACAGACCTCCAACGCCAGAACCCCAAATCACACCGACTTGATTTTGGTCCAGTGTTTCAACATCGAGCCCTGAGTCTGTCAACGCTTCAGCAGCGACAATTAATGCAAATTGACTGAATTTGTCCAGTCTTCGGGCTTCTCTGGGATCGATGAATTGGTTGACGTCCAGGTGCTTAACTTCAGCGGCGAAGCGAGTCTTAAAGGAGCTTGCATCAAAATGAGTGATGTCAGCGGCTCCACTGACTCCATTCTTAAGAGCTTCAGCATATTCCGATACATTATTTCCTATCGGTGTCAATGCCCCCATTCCAGTCACTACAATTCTGCGCATAGGAGAGATTTTAGTAGATTTTCGTAAAAATAATAAATCCACAAATGAATTTACCTCACTTGTGGATCTACAATCGTTTTAAATCAACTAGAATTGATTGCCTTACAGATCAAATGAATGATTATGGATCTTAAGGCTTCATAGTCTTATTCATTTGAAGATTTTTCAATGTAATCGATAGCCTGTCCAACAGTCTGAATGTTTTCGGCTTGTTCGTCTGGAATTGAAAGATCAAATTCTTTTTCAAATTCCATGATCAGTTCAACGGTGTCAAGAGAATCAGCTCCCAGATCATTGGTGAAACTAGCTTCAGGCGTGACTTCTGATTCGTCAACTCCAAGCTTGTCAACGATGATTTTGGTAACTCTGTCTGCAATACTCGACATAACTAAATAGTGTTAGGTTAAAAAATGTGTGGCAAAAATAAGGGATTCACATTTGTGCGGGCAATTTTTTGACTTTTTTTTCAGTATTCGCCACAATAATCCATTAAAGTTCGCACGAAAGCTCCAACATCAGCAAAACTTAAAAAATTCACCTTTGATTAGATTTTTTAGCATGTTACCTTTGCCGACTTAATCAAAGCAAGCCTATGGGTATGGGAAAACAGCGAAACACCAAGATCGTGGCCACAGTAGGACCGGCTTCCAGTTCCTACGAAGCACTTGAATCGTTGGTGCATGCAGGTGTCAATGTATTTCGACTAAATTTTTCACACGGTTCCCATGCTCAGCATCTAAAAGTGATAGAATCGATCGTAAGGATCAACGAGAAATACAATATGTATGTCGGCATATTAGCTGACCTGCAAGGCCCTAAAATACGGATTGGTGACCTAGAGGCAGATGGATTTCCGATAAGGGAAGGCGATATTTTACATTTTGTCACTACTCCGTGCCTGGGAACACCAGAGAAGGTACACATTAGTTATTCCAATTTTGCTAAAGATGTCAAACCGGATGAGAAGATTGTCCTTGATGACGGAAAAGTTGTACTGAAAGTGTTGGAGAGCAATGGTAAAAACAAAGTAAAGCTGGAGGTAGTGCATGGATTTCATCTTGCATCACGCAAAGGGGTTAATTTACCCGATACCTCTATTTCGATTCCCGCAATGACCAAAAAAGACTTGAAGGATCTAGACTTCATTTTGACACAACCAGTAAATTGGATTGCGCTCTCTTTTGTTCGGACGGCGTTGGAGGTCAAGGAATTACAAGATAAAATTAAAGAGGCCGGGCATCGTGCAAAAGTGATTTCCAAAATCGAAAAGCCCCAGGCAATAGCAAACATCAACGAGATTATCCGTGTATCCGATGGCATCATGATCGCCCGGGGTGATCTGGGAGTCGAAGTACCGATGGAGCGTTTGCCTTCAATGCAAAAAATTATCATAGGGAAATGTTTGCAAAAAGGCACACCGGTCATTGTGGCTACTCAGCTAATGGATAGCATGATCAATAATCCCTCACCTACCAGAGCAGAAATTCTGGATGTGGCCAATGCTGTTTTAGATGGGACTGACGCGGTGATGTTGAGTGGTGAAACTGCTATGGGCCGGCATCCGGTTAAGGTCATCGAAGCGATGACGAAAATCATAATTGAAGCTGAAAAACATTACGATCTGACGGCAAAGCGAGCAAAAGCTTCACGAAAATCTGATACGTACTATTCAGATGTCATATGTATCAATGCGGGAAAAACTGCCGATGACATCAAAGCAAAGGGCATCGTGGGTATAACCATTTCGGGATATACAGCATTTAAAATATCCAGTTACCGGCCTGGTTGCAAAATATTTATTTTCTCCAACGTCTTTTCTACCCTTTGCGCTCTGAGTTTAGTCTGGGGAGTGAAACCCTTCTTTTACGACAAGTTTACATCAACCGATGAGACGATCTCTGACTTGACATCGATTTTGAAAGGCTCGAAAGTGGTCGATCAGGGCGACTATTTGGTAAACACCGGCTCTATGCCTCTCCATCGACGATTCAGAACGAATTTTCTGAAGATAACGTTAGTGGATTAGCGACTTGATAAGGTCACTGTTTATTGCTTTTACGACTCATTTATCTGCTCTTTGGCTATTTTAGAGCAATGGCAATCATTAAGACTGCGTTATTCTAGATAATTAATTGAAAATGCCTTTGCGTTTATTCATATTCATATTAACCATCCTGGCCACAGGTTTTTCACTTTTGGCACAGCAATCTGAAACGAGGTATTCGGAGGAAGAAGTCACCATTGAGGGCCAGTTTATTGAAGCTAAGAAATATAAACTCCTGGGAGACTTGGATGCGGCAAAAGATCTTTTTAAGCAGATCCTGAAGAAGTATCGCAATCATGATGTTGCTGCATATGAATTGGCGGAAATATTCCATCGTGAGAAAAATTTTGAAGATGCTCTCCATCATATTAATTTGGCTCTGGGCATCGATGCTAGAAATAAATGGTATTTACATCTCAAAGCGCAGATCTTTATTGAGGATAAAAAATATGGAGCCGCAGCTGAAGTCTATGAATCTCTCAACAAGCTTGATCCGAAGAATTTAAATGATCTCGAAAAGAAAGCCTGGTTATATGCCAAAGATGGCCAGCAAAGCCAGGCAATTGAAATCCTGGAACAAATTGAGAGAGAAGTAGGTGTGACTGAAAAAACAGCTTATGCGCGCCACGACTTATACAAACAGTTGGGTAAGAAGAAGCAGGCCACTGATGTGTTGGAGGATTTAATTGACCATTTTCCATCTAACGTCGAATACCGGCATGTCCTGGCGTCTTACTATAAAAAAATTGGTAGGGAGACACACGCTGAAGATGTATATAAAGACATACTAAGGATTGATCCTCAGGATGCCAGAGCCAATGTAGCATTAGCCAGTAGTTATAAAAAAGAAGGCAATGATGGAGGATACCTTTCATCCATTCGGCCGATCATTGAAAGCCCGGAAGCTAATATAGATATCAAGATAGCAGAACTGATGCCTTACATTAAACAATTGCAGAAGCAAGAAGATCCTGAGGTTCTGAATCAGCTACTGCAATTGGTAGAATTATTGGAACAAGCTCACCCCGAAGATGCCAAGGCGTACGCTTTACATGCTGATGTGCTTACTATTGGCAATCAATCTGAGAAGGCAATTGAATATTATAAGAAGACTCTCGAGTATGATGAATCAAATTATTTGGTGTGGGAACAACTCTTACTACTGCTTGTCGAGAATCACCATATGGATGATTTGGCGAAATCATCGGAAGAAGCAATGGAAATTTTTCCAAATCAATCCATGTTCTTCTACTTGAATGGTCTGGCGATGATGAATTTGGGAGATTACGATGCAGCAGTGGATGTGTTGGATCAGGCCTTAATCATGGTGGGTAGCAAGAAAGATTTAAAAGTAAATATCCTGGCATTACTAGCAAAATCATATTATGAAATCGCAAACTATGACCAATCCACGGAAGCTTATGACAATGCTTTACTTATAAGCCCTGCAGATGTACGGTTACTAAATGACTATAGTTATAGTTTGGCACAGATGGGTGAAAGACTGGATGAAGCGAATAAGATGATTGATAAAGCCCTGATAAATCAGGCTAATAATCCAAGGTTTTTGGCCACCAAGGGCTGGATTGCATATAGAATGCAAAACTTAGCCGAGGCCAGAGAAATGTTGGAAAGATCCCTTAAGAATGGGGGAGACAAGTATAGCTATATCCTGGAAAAATACGGCGATATCCTTTATAAAACAGACCAAAGAGAGAAAGCGCTAAAATATTGGGAAGAAGCAAGAAAAGTCGGGGCCGGTTCTAAGTGGCTGGATCGTAAAATTGAAGAGGAGAAACTGATTGAGGAGCAATAACAGGACTGCATGAAATTTTACTTTGTCATCGCAGGAATTGTTTTGATTGGTTTGTCATGCAAGACAAGCGGGAATATCACTGGCAATAATATCATTAGACTGGATCGATCAGATCAATATGTGACCAAGAGGTTACAAGCACAGCAGCACGTACAATTTCAAGACTTCAATGGCAAGGCAAAAGTCCGCTATGATGACGGCGATCAACGAATTAGTTTTGCGACCCAGTTGCGAATGAAAAAAGGGCAGTATATCTGGATAAATGCCTCGTTCCTGGCTTACGAAGTAGCTAGAATCCTGATTCGTCCCGATTCGATATTTGCTATAAATCGCCTGGAGAAGAGTTATTTGGCAGATAGCTACGAAAAATTCAATACCAGTTATGAGATTCCTGCATCTTATAATCAGTTGGAAGCGATGCTACTGGGTAATACTGTAGTCAATCTCGATT
>JABDLW010000485.1 GCA_013001805.1 Saprospiraceae bacterium
GGCATTTTAGTGGTTGGAAAGTGAAATCCCGTGAAGAACAAAAAAGTGTACGAGCTGCTTCAGAGTATAAGAAAAACAACAAAGCCAGATGGGCGATAAGGAAAGAGAGAAATCCGGACGAGCTAGTGAGTTTTTTTTGTTTAGGAATTTCGGTTTTCAACCACGTTAATAAATGCATAAAGCCTGATTTTTTGGTACTTTTTTATCAAGAAAAAAGTACAAAACCATTTTTATCCTATCGGATCAATGCTTGTCTCTGAAGCAACCCCTTATTCAGTGTGGATCAAGAGCCTATTTATATTTACAAGCTATTTCTTTTGCAATGGTCTAATAGTAGAACGTGACGCTTCAGCTGAATTTAAAATAATCACTAAAAACCAAACACTCGTTTTCCCGTACCATAAAATATCTTATCAACTGCTGTCTTCGGTAATTTAATCCCTTGAAAACCGCCCTCAATTAAATCGCTTTCCATCGCATCATCGGTCACAAAAAATGTCCAGTCCCGCAACCAGGTTTCGTGCAATCCCTGAGCTAAATCATTAGGGTCTCTGCTGCCGTTATCTCCGGCATCAGTGGCATACATCACCCGATCCTGATACTTAAGAAAAAAGTCCCGAACCCGCTCCGGATCTTCTTGTGCTTGATAGAACACCTGACCCATCCGGGCAGCCAAATCAATGGTCGCCTCGGGATATTGATCCAGCCAAGCAGCCAAGGTATCGACATTCCATTCTATGCTGGCCATGTGAGCCCCCACAAAACGCAGGTCAGGATGCTTATCCATCCGCAAATCACGTGCATCCATCAAGGCTTGGTATGATGGCAATTCCGGATGCTTATACATGTGGTACTGAGGATGCTCGGTAAAATAATTCCGGTCGTTGTTGGTAGTCATTTCTGCCAGTGGAAGCCAACAATTGTAGGGCTCGCCTTGGTGCGCAAACAATATTTTATCTTGCTGGACTATGAAATCAAACACAGGATCCAGTCGGGCATCATGTAGCATGACATTGCTACCGTTGGTATCCTTTAAAACCATACCGATATTCTTCCAGACCTTGATTCCAATGGCACCGTCTTGAAAACAGCTGTCCATCCAGGCAATCGACCGCTCCGACCAGCCGAGTGTGTGAAAGTCCTCTACACTAAAAGCCGATATAGTGCGAAACTGATCTGGTCGGGCTTGTTGCTGCATTTTAGCAAATCGAAATTGATCGCGAATACCATCCCAGGTACTGGCTCCATCCACTACAATATTCACCAGCTTGAACTGGTCCTTCTCCGCCTGACTGGCAAAAACATCCCGGTCCGTGCGAATGTGCACATGGACATCGGCCTTTTGTACCGTTGCATAGTCCTGCACTGTATAGTAATCACCAGATCCACATCCCACAAACACAAGTAAAGATGAGAATAGTACAATGATTAAATCGCGATTATTAAGTTTTTTCATTAGTTAGATTTTATATTGAGGAAGATACGCATCAGAGTCAAGATCACCAAGCTAAAACTCATATTGCCCATAGAACCGGAATATGTAGCAGTCCAGCCAATCACTACCAATTCCATCTTCAGTGGAATAACTCCATCTATAAAAACTTGCCGAGCCCAGGTTCAACTTTTCATCACCTACAAACGCCACTCAAATTTCAGAATGTCTCAAATGAGTGTAGCGGGCGATATGGCTCGGCTTGAAAAGTGAATTATTGCCAGATTAATAATAAATTAGAGCAATGAAAAATCTATTCAAGCATTTTTTGTCTCTTCTTTTCATTAGCCTTGTTTTTTTGCATCCGGGTCATACGCAAGCTCAGGATTCGGATGAACTGAAATTTGAAATTAATCGAGTGCTTCCCTACATATCGATTACCCGGGAAGAATTAGATGAGGCTCGAAGCTTGACTGACCTCAACAAAAATTTCAAATCCTCCTGGATCAAAGAATATATTTCCATTGAGATTTTGATAAATCACAATGGGCGGATTATGAAAGGTCTGAGTCACGATGACATCCTTACTCACGAACAGAAGGACATTATGACTATGGCAGATAGCGAAACTGATATTTCAGTTCGAGTTTTATATATGCCGAAAAACACGCTTAAAAATAACGAACCAAAAGAAATCGATTTTTCATTTCGGCTGACGCCCGAAAACAATGCAAGTTATTCTGGAGGATTTGAGGAGTTGCAAAGATACATTAAGCAAGAAGCTATTGACAAAATGGCCGATGGAAGTTTTAATCCGGAGGATTTAGCTGCCATAAAATTCACCATAAACAAGGCAGGTCAAATAGTGAACACTCACTTAGTTGAGTCTTCAAAAGATGAATCAATTGATGCATTATTATTGCAGACCATTCGCAAGATGCCCCCTTGGAAGCCGGCAGAATATGATAATGGTCTAAAAATCAAACAGGATTTCGTATTAACTGTCGGGAATATGAAGAGCTGTTTGATCAATCTCTTAAGTATCCGGTAAAATCGCAGCAGCTATATTTGAAAATATACAAAAACTGACGGAATACTAATTTTCAACACCAGGTTGGAGAACCGGAATCGAGATGGTTATTTCAAATAAGTAATCATGAGAAAGCTAAATACCGACCGTATCATCAGCATATGCGCTATCATTTTGAGCCTGGGATCGTTGTTCATCATTGTATATCAGACCTCGATTATCAGGGACGGTCAAAAAGCGTCGGTCATGCCTTATCTGGAGATCGGAATGGGGCTAAGTGATCTCCAACAAAGTTATTCTCATCACCAATACCGGGTTGGCCTGCACTCATCAAATCCGTCCAAATTATCGATGGGGAAGATGTGGTTTTCGAAGGTTCTCCTTCTGAGTTTGCCCTAAGCATGTCACCAAATGGCAGAGCTGCATTTGCAGGATTCTCCTCTGATCTCATCATGCCTGGCAGACTCATCCCACCGAGTTCCGGGTTTACCACTTTTTCACATCAAACCAATGGTGACTTAGCTCAATTTATTGAGCAAAACTTTAGATTTAATTACAATCCGGATGGCAAATATGTCATCGCGGTGACTTACGAATCAGTCTATGGGACAGTGTGGACTATAAGGTCTGATTCATATGCCCGGATACCCGTAAAGTAATGTACCTAAATCCAGTGTTTCCCACAAATCAGACCTGCAGTAGTACCCTGGTCTCAAATGTCGCAGCACTAAAATCAGGGTTTGGCGATGTGATTAATCTATCCTATAATTGTATAAAATAAACCTCAAGGAAAGAGAGACTAAAATGAAACTATCAGCAAATCAAGGGGCAGAACTACTCAAGGTATTAAAAACGCGATTTGAGAAAAATATGCATCGTCACCAAGGTCTGGCTTGGAACGAAATATTCTCAAGACTCCATTCGAAGCCGGGCAAACTCTGGTCGCTCAATGAAATGGAAAGAACCGGGGGAGAACCGGATGTTGTTGGCTTGGATCAAGAGAGTGATGAATATATTTTTTACGATTGCTCCGCAGAAAGTCCAAAAGGTCGACGCAGCATTTGTTATGATCGAGAAGCACTGGAGTCTCGTAAGAAATATAAGCCAGAAAACAGTGCCATGGACATGGCATCAGCAATGGGAATAGAACTTTTGACCGAAGAAGAATATCGAGTCCTGCAGCAACTGGGCAATTTCGACATGAAGACATCGAGTTGGATCGTCACTCCTCCCGAAATCAGAAAACTAGGTGGGGCCTTATTTGCCGATTTTCGCTACAATACTGTATTCATTTATCATAATGGAGCTGAATCTTACTATGCTGCCCGGGGATTCCGTGGATCGCTAAGAGTATAATGATAAAAACATACACTTGTAGCAGAGATGCCGATAATAAAAATCAATTAAATCCAGATGGATGTATGATCACTTAAATACTTAATTTGTAGTTTCCAGTTCCTGGAATTTAATCCATCTTGATCATAAACACGACGATTCAAATTATTCGCTTAATATCCAAAACAGATGAATCCAAAGGTTGATTTTTTCTTTGAAAAAGCCACCAAATGGCAGCAAGAGTACAACAAACTGAGGACTATTATTCTTGACTGTGGGTTGACAGAGGAATTAAAATGGGGCAAACCCTGCTATACGTTTCAGAGCAGCAAAATTGTCATAATCCATGGTTTTAAGGAATATTGTGCACTGCTATATCCGAAAGGTGTATTATTGAATGATGAGGATAATATTCTAATACAACAGACCGAGAATGTCCAGGCAGCGCGTCAGATCCGTTTTACTAACATTCGGGAAATACAGAACCTGGAATCAACTTTAAAAGCCTATACCTACGAAGCCATTGAGGTGGAAAAAGCCGGCTTGAAAGTAGAAATGAAGAAAACAAAAGACTACAAAATCCCAACAGAATTTAAGGAGAAGCTAGACGGAATCCCGGAATTAAAAAGTGCTTTTAAAACACTGACTCCCGGCAGGCAGAGAGCATACATTCTTCATTTTTCGCAGCCTAAGCAATCTAAAACACGTGCGTCTAGAGTGGAAAAATATCTACCGAACATCCTCAAAGGTAAGGGCTTAAACGATTAGTAAACCTCAGTCAATCTCCTCCTGGGTCCCATTGAAGAAGCCAGGCAGCTTCTATTTTAAAAAATTGTTTAGTAGCTGTCCCACCCGTACGCCAAGAACTTACGTGGCTCTAATGTCAATGCTACATCTTTACCAACCATGAACGGTATACGTCACATATTTTTAACGATGAGGTTTTGCTGCGAATTGGTTAAATTTGAATCGGACAAACAATCAGAATCCCCATGACTAAGAAAATTGAAATAGAAGCCAAAATTTCTGCCCCTGCAGCAAAAGTATGGGAATACTACACCGATCCAAAACACATCGTCCATTGGAATTTTGCCAGTGTTGATTGGTGCTGCCCCAGTGCGGAGAACGATCTCCGTGTTGGAGGAACATACAAAGCGCGAATGGAAGCCAAAGATGGAAGTTTTGGCTTCGATTTCGAAGCCATCTATTCTGACATGATTCCGACTAAATCATTCAGCTATCAACTCGGAGATGGACGAGATGTTAAGGTAGATTTTAATGCAATGGAACAGGGCACGGAAGTAAAAGTGGCTTTTGACCCGGAATCGCAAAATCCAGTGGAAATGCAACGTGATGGATGGCAAGCCATTCTCAATAATTTTAAGAGTTATGTTGAAAGGCATTGATGATATCATGAAAACCCTACCGGTTTATTTCCTCACTCACCATCGTATTCCTACACCTGATCCTACAAACCCAAAAAAGGTGGCCTTCTCACTGACCACCTTTAAACCTAATCATTCTTTAAAAACCAGTGCTGATCGCACCAGCCCTCCGGATGAATTTCATTTCCTGATGTCATGCAATATCAAACCGGTCAAGATCCATCACTTTTGTCCAGGCAGATACAAAATCGTGTACAAACTTTTCCTGTGCGTCTTCACATCCGTAAACTTCAGCAATGGCCCTTAGTTCTGAATTTGATCCAAAGATGAGGTCCACACGTGATCCCGTCCACTTCAGTTCGCCAGATTTCCTGTCACGTCCTTCAAAAAGATCTTGAGCATCTGAAGTTGCTTTCCAGGTAGTACCCATATCCAGAAGATTAAGAAAAAAGTCATTACTAAGAGTCCCTGGACGCTTTGTGAATACACCACGTTGAGATTCGTCGTAGTTTGTATTGAGAACGCGCATACCGCCTACCAGTACTGTCATCTCCGGTGCGGTCAGGGTAAGAAGTTGTGCCCGGTCAACCAGCATTTCCTCTGCCGAAGCCCGGTGTAATGGTTTGAAGTAATTGCGAAATCCATCAGCTGCAGGCTCTAAAGCAGCAAATGATTCGATATCTGTTTGTTCCTGAGAAGCATCAGCTCGTCCGGATATAAATGGAACATGAACGTCATAGCCAGCATTTTTTGCTGCCTTCTCAATTCCGGCACATCCTCCTAATACGATTAGATCAGCGAGAGAAACCTTCTTTCCACCAGACTGAGCATTGTTAAATGTATGCTGGATATTTTCCAATTTCTGTAGAACCGTTGCGAGCTGGGCTGGATTGTTTACCTCCCAATCCTTCTGTGGTGCCAGACGAATTCGGGCACCGTTAGCTCCTCCACGCTTGTCTGATCCCCGGAATGTTGAAGCACTGGCCCAGGCAGTAGACACCAATTGAGACACGGTCAGTCCTGAATCCAGAATCTTAGTTTTAAGGCTGGCCACGTCCTGATCATTTATTAACGCATGGGTAACCTCAGGAATCGGATCTTGCCAAATTAGATCTTCAGCTGGCACTTCCGGACCCAGGTAGCGAGCACGAGGACCCATATCCCGATGGGTCAGCTTAAACCAGGCTCGGGCAAAAGCGTCCTGAAACTCATCCGGGTTTTCGAAAAAGTGCCGGGATATAGGTTCATAAATAGGATCAAATCGTAGGGCCAGATCGGTGGTCAGCATAAAGGGAGCGTGTCGCTTTGCGGGATCGTGAGCATCAGGAACTAACCCGGCACCGGCACCGCCCTTGGGTTGCCACTGATGGGCTCCTGCCGGACTCTTAGTGAGCTCCCATTCATAGCCAAATAAATTCTCGAAGAAATTGTTGCTCCACTTGGTTGGAGTTGTAGTCCAGGCACCTTCCAATCCACTGGTGATGGTATCACCTGCATTTCCTGTGCCAAGCGAATTCTTCCAACCCAGGCCCTGTTCTTCAATGCTGGCCGCTGCCGGTTCCCGGCCCACATACTTCACCTCTTCGCCGGCTCCATGTGTTTTGCCAAAAGTGTGTCCCCCGGCAATGAGTGCTACAGTCTCTTCGTCATTCATAGCCATGCGGCCAAAAGTTTCGCGGATGTCTCGTGCAGCAGCAACGGGATCCGGATTACCATTGGGACCCTGCGGGTTTACATAGATCAACCCCATTTGCACTGCACCGAGGGGGTTTTCCAGCTCACGGTCACCAGTATAGCGCTTGTCACCTAACCACTCACTTTCGGAACCCCAATAAACGTCTTCCTCAGGCTCCCATATATCTTCTCGTCCACCGGCAAAACCAAAAGTGGGACAACCCATCGACTCCAGTGCACAGTTGCCCGTGAGGATCATCAGATCGGCCCAGGAAATTTTTCTGCCGTATTTCTTTTTAATTGGCCACAATAGCAGGCGTGCTTTATCCAGGTTCGCATTGTCTGGCCAGCTGTTGAGTGGTGCAAACCGTTGGGTACCAGTGCCTCCACCCCCTCGCCCATCAGCGATCCGATAGGTTCCGGCACTGTGCCAGGCCATCCGAATGAAAAAAGGTCCGTAATGCCCATAATCAGCCGGCCACCAATCCTGAGAAGTGGTCATTAGCTCAATTATGTCCTTCTTGACTGCTTCCAAATCTAGGCTCTTAAATTCCTCCGCGTAATTGAAGTCTTCACCCATAGGGTTTGACAAAGAAGATTGCTGACGTAAAATATTTAATTTCAATTGATTGGGCCACCAATCACGGTTTGAAGTACCCCCACCAGCGGTGTACTTAAAGGCTCCCCTTGTAAAGGGACATTTGCTTTCTCCATTTACTTCGTAACTTGTTCCACCGACCGAGGTGGTTGGGTTTTTTTCATTATCCATAATCCGATTTCAATTTTTAATTTATTACTCTATTAAGGTTAAAATTACCAAAAAGTTTACTGCCTGAATTGTTTAGCTGCAATTTGAATGGTGATCTTGATCATATCTGATATTCGCCTATGATCTCAAGACCTCCGATATGCAATTTCTGCGAAATCAATCTTTCCAAACTAATCTCTCAGACAGATCTTCATATTCTAATAAATCATCATATATCATTTTGCAAAAGCAGGATCAGATAAAAAAAAGACCTGTCAATCGTGGGATGAACCGGCTGTCTAATCTTCAAGCCATCTATCATTTAATCATCGGGTTAGTTGGATTGTTATTATATCTGTGAACTTTTCGTATGTTTTAGTCAGGTATGTGCTAAACGTTTCATGCCAACAGATTTATATCATTCCAAATTGGATTTTAAAGGTGGAATGTGTGCTGATTTAGCAATATGATATTTGTTATCTTATGCAGGGATTAAAAATGTTTTCTGCAATTCAATTGAGTTAATATGATCCGTCGCAACTTTTTGAGAAATACAATGATTTCCACGGCCGGTGTACTGGGAAATTGGTTCAATGCTCTGACATTAGATGACAATCGACGCTTTAAGATCGGCGCATGTGATTGGTCCATTGGTCAACGTGGAAAAATGGAAGCTTTTAATGTAGCAAAAACCTTGAAATTGGATGGACTGCAAATTAGCTTCAGAGTGACTGACATCGATCCATTACTGGAAAGGACAAGCATACGTTCCGACTTCCAGCAGCGGTCGAAAACCACTGGAATTGCTATAGGCAGTTTGGCACTGGGCCTCCTAAACGAGTATCCCTACAAGTCCGATCCCAGGACTCAGCAATGGGTTATCGATAGTATTGAAACGGCGAAGGCAATGGATGTAAAGGTAGTCCTTCTTGCTTTCTTCGGAAATGGGGATCTTAAAGATGATAGCGAAGGAAGGCAGGAGGTGATCAACCGTCTTAAAGTGGCAGGCCCCATCGCAGAAAAGGCCGGTGTGATTCTTGGCATCGAGAGTTGGTTAAGTGCCCGCGAACATGTAGAAATTATGGAGGAAGTCGGATCTCCCAATATCAAAGTATACTACGACGTGGCAAATTCGCACAAAATGGGATACGACATTTATGATGAGATACGCTGGTTAGGGAAAGACCGAATTTGTGAATTTCATGCCAAGGAAAATGGCTATCTGCTGGGTCAGGGTAACATCGATCTTAAGGAGGTACGAAGCGCGATTGATGATATCGGGTATGAGGGTTGGATCCAAATAGAAGGAGCCTTGCCCCAGTCGGCCGATCTGATGGAAAGCTATGTGAAGAATGTCCGGATCATGCGCGAAGTTTTTAACACCTGATGTCCATTCAGTATTTTTCAAGATCATAATCATCCAAAAAAACTAAAGCAAAGTGAGAGTAGGTAGACCAGTTACGAAAATCTGCAGACTATTGGGCATCGGTGTGCTTATATTCCAGATGTTTGCCTGCTCGAAAAAAGATGCTCGTCTCGCCCAGATTCAGGTTCCGGAGCTGAATTTCAACCTGCACTATGATGGTCTTTTATATTTGCCGGAAGGATGGAAATCCATCCTATGGGCCGAATCTCCCATGCTTTATAATCCCACCAATATGGATGTAGATCACCGGGGTCGTATCTGGATCACTGAGGCGGTCAACTACCGTGACTTCAACAATGACCCGAAACGTTTTCCCTATTCCGATCAGGGGGATCGAGTTATGATTTTGCAAGATACGAATGGCGATGGTGTGGCCGATAGTTCCAAAGTCTTTGTGCAAGATACTGACCTGGTCGCTCCATTAGGTATTGCCGTATTGGGAAATCAGGTGATCATTTCCTGTGCTCCAAATCTGATTATATACACCGATGAGGACGGAGATGACCAGCCAGATAAAAAAGAAATCATCTTGACCGGATTTGGTGGATATGATCATGACCACAGCCTGCACGCCCTGATTGCCGGTCCGGATGGCAAATGGTATTTTAATACTGGCAATGCCGGCCCACATACCGTGACAGACAGATCGGGATGGACTCTGCGCTCTGGCAGCCTCTATGTAGGTGGCACCCCATATAATCTGGAAAATAGTGGTGGAAGGAAAAGCGATGATAATCGTGTTTGGGTAGGTGGTTTGGCACTAAGAATGAATCCCGATGTTACCGGTCTGGAAGTGTTAGCTCATAATTTCCGAAATGCATATGAACTGGCAGTAGACTCCTACGGAGATCTCTGGCAAAACGATAATGACGACCAGGTAGAAACCTGTCGTTCAACCTGGCTCATGTACGGTGGGAATGCAGGTTATTTCAGTCAAGATGGCACTCGCTATTGGCAGGCAGATCGTCGTCCGGGTCAATCTATTTTCACGGCACATTGGCATCAGGAAGATCCCGGCGTTCTGCCCGCCGGTGATAATACAGGGGCAGGCTCGCCAACTGGAGTCTTGGTTTATGAAGGGGACGAATTTGGAGAGCAATATCGCGGTATGTTTCTTAATGTGGATGCAGGAAGAAATGCCATTTTTGCCTATCAACCAAAACTCGATGGAGCCGGTTTTGAGTTACGAAGGAAAGATTTGATTGCTTCTCTAGCGGAATCGACCGAAGGCTATATTTGGAATCAGCTACCGGAAGACATTAGAAAATGGTTCCGGCCCAGCGATATGGTGGTTGGCACTGATGGTGCATTTTATATCGCTGATTGGTATGATCCCGTTGTTGGTGGTCATCAAATGCATGACACCTTAGCATATGGAAGGATATACCGGGTTACTCCCACTACCAAGAAACTGGAGACACCAGAGATTGATGTGAGCACCACGGAAGGTCAGATTCAGGCTTTATGCAATCCAGCGATCAACGTGAGAAATCTAGGATTTAAGCGTCTTCTCGATCAAGGCGAAAAGAGTATCGAGCCAGTATCGAGGCTTTTGCAGGCTGAGAATCCCTTTCACCGGGCACGGGCGGTGTGGCTCTTGTCGCAATTGGGAGAAAAAGGACAGATGCTGGTTGAGCAGGTGTTAGAAACCAACCCAGATCCCCGGTTGCGCACGGCTGCTTTCCGGGCTCTGGTACAGGCCAATCCGTCATTCCATCTTGACTATGCCGGGAAAGCTCTAACTGACCCCGCCACCGCAGTTTGGAGAGCGATTGCTGTTTCGTTGAGGGATATTCCAGAGAAAGATTGCGAACAAATAATCATCAGTCTATATCGCAATTTTGATGGGGAAGATCCCTGGTATCTTGAGGCATTGGGTCAAGCTATCGAGGGGAAAACATCTGTTTATGAAAAGATTCGGGCGGAACAACCGGTGGATCCCACCTTATGGGATGCTGCCTTTTCACGGCTGACCTGGCGACTTCATCCCGAATCGGCACTGGATGATTTGAAGGTCCGGGCTCTTGCTCCGGCACTTGGCCTTAAGTATCAGTTGGAAGCACTGACTGCCATCGCATTTATTCCGGGACAATACGCAGCCGAGACCATGATCACCATCAGTGAAAATACGAATGATCCCCGGGTTCAAAAAATGGCAGATTGGTGGATAAACTTTCGAAAATCTAATTTGTGGTTTAACGCGCTGGATTGGGAGGAAGAAGAGGAGAACCAGGAAATTCCTCAGGAAATCATTAACGCTGAAGTCAGACTGCTCTCAGAAAGGACACCGCTAGCCGGGAAAATAACGGCGGCACTCGAACTTGCCAGTCATCCTGACGGCGGTGAAAGACTAATAAGCCTTGCTGCCTCGGGAGCACTACCAGCAGAAATGTATAATAATAACGCAATAAGTACAGCACTTTTCAACCATCCCGATCAACAAACCCGGATTTTGACCGGACAATTTTTTTCACGCGACGATGGAGAGCGACTTTCCATTTCAGAAATTATAGAATTAGAGGGTGAACCAGCGAATGGAAGTCAGCTCTTCGAAATTCATTGCATTTCCTGTCATAAAATGGGTGAAAAGGGTCGTGAAATAGGTCCGGATCTAAAAAACATCCGTCGCAAATTTGACAAAACGGCGTTGGTCGACGCGATTTTATATCCCAACGCTGCCGTGACATTTGGTTATGAGCCGGTTATGATTCGTACTAAAACCGACCAGCTATATTCCGGATTTATTGTTTCTGAAGGAAAAACCACAGTCATTAAAGATATAGAAGGAACGCTGCACACCTTACTGCCGGAGCAGGTGCAAGAGAAAGAGATTCTAAATAATAGTCTAATGCCAGATCCGGTCGCCTTTGGTCTAAAAGCTCAGGATATTGCCGACATTGTCGCCTACCTGCAAGAGAGACCTACATTATAGATTTAGATTTTGTTACGTCCTCGAATGTTGTCTCTTTATGAAACATCCATTTTAAATAGCGGGTTAGGATTGAGAATCAAGGTGAAAGAATGGCAGACCTAAACTTCCATCTACAAAAAAATTGAGGCAAGATGCCGGGCTTTTATCCTTGCGGAAAAAAAGAATTATTACTATGGAATCAATACTGCATAGAGCAAACACCCGCGGCCATGCCAACCACGGATGGCTCAACTCCCATCACACTTTTAGCTTTGCTAATTATTATAACCCGGACCGGATGAATTTTGGAGTATTACGGGTACTTAATGATGATGTCGTATCGGGCGCCAAAGGGTTTGGAACTCATCCGCATAAAAACATGGAGATTATCTCCATTCCCCTGGAGGGAGACCTGGAACATAAAGACAGCATGGGTAATGTGACCGTTATCAAGGAAGGTGATGTACAGGTAATGAGCGCCGGCACTGGGGTCTATCACAGTGAATACAATAAGAACAAAGACAGACCAGTGAGATTCCTGCAAATATGGATGTATCCAAACCAAGAAAATGTCGAACCCCGATATGATCAAATAACACTCGATCCTCAGAAGATCCGCAACGAGCTGCAACAGATCCTATCTCCCAATCCCAACGACGCCGGAGTTTGGGTGCATCAGAATGCCTGGTTCTATCTCGGTGAGTTTGAGCAAGGTTATGTAACCAGCTATCAATTAAATGATAATAAAAATGGTGTCTATGTCTTTGTAATTAATGGTGACGTCACTGTTGATGATCAAACTTTAAACACCAGAGATGGCTTTGGAGTATGGTCTAGAGTTATGATTTCCCTGAAGGCTGATAGCCATGCCAAAATTCTTTTAATGGAGGTTCCGATGCAATAAAGTTGATCAGAAAAACTTTTCGATCCAACTACTTAACTTAACCAAGCTCGGATGATCCTTACTGCGAAGTACCTAACTCCAGTCTGATCAAGATCACCTGAGAATGCTGGTGAATTTTCCTACTTTCGAATTGTCTTCCTTTAAAATTTCATAATTGAGATTTAATTTATTTCTCAGAATCTAAATTATTGATTCCATGACGTTTACTAAACTCCTGCGAAAGATATTTCTTCTGCTGATTTTCTATAGTGCTGTTACAGTTCGCGCACAGGATGCATCTTTTTTCATGTCTCAAATTGGGTCCAACAACTTATTGACCACACCCTGGGATTTACTTTATGGTCCCGATGAATATTTATGGGTTACAGAAAAAGAGCCGGGTATTATAGTGCGGGTGAATCCTGAGACGGCCGAGCGTGATGAACTCATAGAAATCGACGATGTGGCACCCACGATTGGCCAGGATGGGTTGCTGGGTATGGCGCTACATCCAGGATTCACCGGTGAAAACCCGTATGTATTCGTGTCTTACACGCATCTGGTTGAGGGAGAACGAAAGCAGAAGTTAGTCCGCTTCACCTATGCAATCAATGGAGAGGATGGTACATTATCCTCCCCGGAAATACTCATAGATAACCTTCCTGCCAGCAACGATCATAATTCCGGAAGATTGATATTTGGTCCAGATGGAAAACTATATTATACCATCGGAGACCAGGGAGGGAACCAGAACAGAAACTATTGCAATCCCATCGTCTCCCAGATTTTACCAACGCAGCTGGAAATTGATGCACAGGACTGGACACATTATCCGGGAAAAATCCTGCGGTTAAATCCCGATGGCTCGATACCGGATGACAATCCGATTCTAGACGGAGTGCAAAGTCATATTTACTCCTATGGGCATCGCAATCCTCAGGGCATTGTTTTTAGTAACTCAGGAACTCTATATGCTGACGAGCATGGTCCTAATACTGACGATGAGGTCAATATGATTAGTGCAGGTAATAATTATGGTTGGCCCAATGTGGTGGGTTACCGCGATGATCAGGCATATGACTATTGCAATTGGTCAACCCTAAGCAACTGCTCGAATGTATCCTATTCAAATGGTTCCTGTCCGGCATCGGCCACATTGCAGGAGGAAAGTAGCTTTATGGCGGAAAATTATCAGGAGCCGCTGTTTTCGATGTTTGCCGTAACTGACGATTATGATTACGACAATCCCGCCTGTGGAAATTCCTGGATCTGTCGTCCGAATGTTGCCCCTTCGAGCATTGGTATATATGAAAGTGACGCCATTCCATCCTGGAAAAATTCCCTGCTGGTTACCAGTTTAAAAAGAGGAAGAGTCTATCGATTGCAACTGGATGAATCAGGAACTGCCGTCGTAGGCGACACCATGCAGCTTTTTTATACTCAGAACCGCTACCGGGATATCGCGATACATCCTGACGGAAAGTCCTTTTATTTGATTACCGATCAATCCGGTCGAACATCCGATCTTGCGGGATTGGACGCAACCAGCTCCCTGCGAAATCCCGGAGCCATACTAAAGTTTACATTGGAAGAATCAGTAGCATTGACCGACCGGGAGAACCAATCCTTCTTTCGCATCTGGCCAAATCCGACATCAAAAAATATTTATATCGATCTCCAGACATCTCATGCTAAAGATGTCAGAGGCACGTTAATCAATACTTCAGGCCAGGTGGTTAAGAGATTTACTGGTTTAACACCCGGTGTAAATATCCGTGAATTGGACAATTTTCCTCCAGGTGTTTATATGTTGAAGTTAGCGTCTCAAAATAGGTCATGGCAAGAACGTGTGGTCCTCCACTCCAGTTAGAAATGACTAGCTTAAAAAAAGAAACTTCTTTTGAAGTCGATGCTTCAGGTAAGCTCGAATTAATCTAATATCGAAAGTACTGGCGATTCTAACTCACTGCCTCTGAAGAAACCACTTGCAGCATGGCGATGATGTAGCCATAGACAAAGGCAAATGCCTGGTCGCGGCTACCTTCGGCATGGTGCTTAGGTACGTGATCGGGCATGACCATTCCATCGTAACCGACATCGCGCAATGCGCGAATTACTTGCAGAAAATCCATATCACCATTATCCGGATATACCTCCTGAAAATTATTCCATCCTCCTTTAATATTCCTTAAATGGATATTAAAAATCTGATTGCGATCGCCAAAATATTTGATGATGGGAAGAATCTCAGTTTTTGGATCCTTGAGACCCTCGGCAATAGAACCAATGCAAAAATTAAACCCATGATAGGGACTATCGGATAATTCGGCAAATCGTTTCATTCCGGCAAAAACATCCGGACTGTTCCATCGGGTGATGCCACGATATCCCACTGGTGTCGGCGGATCAGCTATATGATTAGCGAGCTTTACTTTATATTCCTCAGCCACCGGAATGATGCGATCCAAAAGATATTTAATCCGATCGAATACCTCATCGACTGACACATCTCCGGCAATGGTTTTAGGATGGTTTAATTTTACAGCTTCTTCGTAGTTCCAGGTGCTATAAGATGCACCACCACGCTTGTCATCAATAGTTCGTTCTGTGCGCAAAACACGATGAATCGTAGTGTTGTAATTAAGCACACGTATACCGGTTTTAGCAGCAACCTGGATCATTTGCTGGATGATTTCAATCTCACGATCGCGTTCCGGGCTTTTTCCCAGCATCATATTGGGGTACTTCACGCGATCTATTCCAGCCGATGTCAAGGGTAAATGGTATGCATCCAGGCTGATCCCATATTTCTCGCAAGCCTCCTTCTTCCGTAGAGAGTCCTCCAAATCCCAGCCCACACCTTCAATGATTTCCGGACTGCCTCCATCTATATTAAAAACACCATGACGTGCTTTAAACTCCAGATTTTCTATGGTGGTGCCTCCCGATTGACACCCAACTTGCATGAGTACCTTGCGTTTGCCAGTTTTTGGATTGATTTGAGACCTGGCTTCAGCAGTACCAAGTGCTGCTGCACCAAGCGAACCTGCAGCTACTCCCCGAACGAAATTTCTTCTTTTCATTTTCTATTCTGATTTTTTGAAATAAAGACCGTACCTCGGCACGGCTGACATGCCACCTAAATTAAGTATTATTTTGGTTTTGAAAGTAATGACGGGCTGCCTTTTTATAAAAACCAGTGATCGGCAGAAACACTCTTGGATGGGCGACAGGATTTAGGGTGCCTCTATCAACCCATTCATGGTAAAAACAATTTTCTTTGAAAATATATTCATTAATATACTTCGTTGATCGCCTGCCTGGCTGGCCATGGCAGACAGGCCTGCCCGGCATGCTACAGCAGACGGGCCTGCCTGGATGGCCGTAACAGACAGGTCAGTCAGATAGCTACGGATATCTTCCTTCCTCCAGCCTTGTTTGGCTTGCATCTTAATGAATTTTTCCACATTCAGAGGTAACTAGAGGTACCCTTTAGATTTTTGGGCTTAGACAATTCATCTTTGCTTAATTTTTCGGTCCTCAGTTGCAAATTTCCAGGATAGTTGAGACATTTTGCTTCATAAGCATACACCATGATTACTTTAGATATTTTGAGATTTATATATTAATGGGAGAAAACCGGTTTGGGAAAAGCCGCGGAATTATTACACTTGTGGACTGAGCAAAAGCATTTATGGCAGAAGACAAACCTAGACTGGCAAGATTAACGGCAATCATCACTCAACTCCAATCCAAGTCCATTGTGACGGCAAGAGAAATTGCTGACAAACACGCTGTCAGCATCAGAACTGTGTACCGGGACATCAGAACTCTGGAAAAATCCGGCATTCCTATTGTGACAGAGGAAGGAAAGGGCTATGCGATCATGGAAGGATACAGACTTCCACCGGTAATGTTCACACAGGAGGAAGCTAATGCCCTGATTACTGCTGAGCAACTAATTATTAAAAATAAGGAGCAATCCCTGGTTGAGCATTACAAAAGCGCTGTTACCAAAATCAAATCGGTTCTGAAATTTTCCCACAAGGAAAAACTCGAGTTTCTCACTGGGAGAATTCAAGTAAGAAATAATCATAAAAATGAAAAGACCAGTAATTATTTGATTCAGCTTCAATCTACAATCGCAAACTTTCAGGTGGTAAATATCACTTACCTTTCCTTAAGTAATCATCACAGCGAGCGCAAAATTGAACCGTTTGCCCTTTATACCACCCGAGGCAATTGGATTCTCATCGCATTCTGCCGCATGAAGAATGATTTCAGAGCCTTCCGGCTGGATTGCATCCAAAAATTACAGCTTACTTCAGAGTCTTTCGAACCACATCAGATGACTCTGGAGCAGTATCTGGAAGCGTGCCGAAAAAAATGGGAACATACCCCTGACACAGGGTTGACACCAAAGCAATCTACTTTTGCAGAGAATCAAAAAATGAAACATGCAAAAAGTAAAGATTGAACCTTTCAAGATCATTGGGATCTCAGTGAGGACCACCAACGAAAATGGACAAGCAGCCAAAGAAATCGCCGATTTATGGGCAAAATTTATGTCTGAGAACATAATTGCAAAAATTCCTGATAAGATCGATGATACCGTTTATTCCCTGTATACAGACTATGACGGCGATCACACCCAACCTTTCACCGCGATACTTGGCTGCCAGGTGAAGAGCCTTAATATTATACCAAAGGGAATGCTGGGTCGATCTTTTGCAGGGGGAAATTACGTGAAGACATCTGCCCGGGGAAATCTGGCAAACGGACTCATCGTAAAAGAATGGATGAAAATATGGGAAAGGGGATTGAATCGAAGGTTCACCGTTGATTTTGAGGTCTTCGATGCAAGGGCACAAAATCCTATCGATGCTGAAATTGATTTTCTCGTGGCCGTAAAATAATTCGGATTCAGGTCGAGGTTGGATTTCGCCTTTGGATTAAATAATCCTAAAAAAAGTAACACATGAAACATGAATGGAAAAAAGCGGAAAAACATATCTATTTGCCCAAAAACAAACCCGAAACAATTACCCTCCCTGCTTATAATTATTTTACGATTAAGGGAGCTGGCAATCCTAATGATACTTTTTTCTC
>JABDLW010000490.1 GCA_013001805.1 Saprospiraceae bacterium
AGACGAATCGAAGATCGAGACCGATTGAAATGAGCGTCTCGATGACGAGTGACGAATGGTCTGAATGACGAGTGGTGCGAATGACGAATCAATCGAATGACGAAGTACGAATGGTACGAATGGGGGAATCATCCGGCTGGTAGAATACCACGAGGATTTACGTACATTGGTAATACATTGTTAATGTGTTAAATCAGAGAAAATTATGATCGAAGGAAAAGCCATTATTGCCGATGGAAATGGGAATCAATATTTTGATAGCATATCAGTGGAAGATCCTCAAAGCGATGAAGTCCTAGTGGAGATAAAGGCCTCAGGGATCTGTCACACAGATTATGATTCGGTTAAGCATTGGCCGGGTCCTTTTATCGTTGGCCATGAAGGTGCTGGTATAGTCAAGGCCATTGGCAACCGGGTGCAGTCAGTAGCTCCCGGAGATCATGTGATCTTAAATTGGGCCATTCCATGTGGTAAATGTTTTCAGTGCAAAATCGGACAAACAAATATATGCGAAGTGCAATCGCCGGTGATTCATCATGGTAAATTTAATGCAGGGCACGCCGCACTTAACTCTACTCGATATCAGAGCAAAGGAATTTTGCGCTCATTTAATCTCGGCACCATGTCTACCCATACGGTAGTCAAAGAACAGGCCATCGTAAAAATAGATCCGTCTATCCCTTTTGCCTCAGCATGCATTGTAGGGTGCGGGGTGATGACGGGTGTGGGATCTGTACTAAACACGGCACAGGTCGAGCCAAAAAGCTCAGTGGTTGTCATTGGTGCAGGAGGAGTGGGATTAAATATCATTCAAGGTGCCAAAATAGCCGGAGCGGATAAAATTATTGCTGTAGACATTAGTGAGACCCGGCTGGAGATAAGCCGGAATTTTGGATCTACGCATCAAATAAAGGTTCAAGCTGATGATAAAAAGATGGAATCAGCGCGACAAATCATTTGGGACCTTACCGGTCGTGGAGCAGATTATGCCTTTGAATGTACTGGTATTCCTGAATTAGGAGATGCTCCGTTAAGGTTAATAAGGAATGCGGGCATGGCTCTACAGGTGAGTGGAATCGAACAAGAAATAACGATTGATATGAATTTATTTGAATGGGATAAAATTTATATTAATCCACTTTATGGAAAATGTAATCCAAACGTGGACTTCCCGAAAATTATTAATTACTATAAAAGCGGAGAATTAAAATTAGACGAACTGATCAGTAAAAAATATTCTCCTGAACAATTGGCACTAGCCTTTGATGACATGTTAAACGGTCGAATTGCCAAAGGAGTGATTGTGTTTGATGAGTAAAATGAAATACATGGTTTTAGGATGCTACTCGATGAGATGGGAACTTGGATGATGGCCTAGTACCCGGTCTGTAAACTCATAAGCTTCCGTACGGACAGCGGTGGGAAAATCATGCTCCGCGGCTGGGTAACGTACCTGAACATGATCGGAAACATCTAAAAAATCATACACTACCTTAGCTTTCTGTATCCCTTCCCTAACTCCTGCCACCGCAAAATTACCATCATTGGCAGGTGAGTTTGAAAAGAAATATCGCGGTGCCAGCAAGGCAATTATTTCGTGAAAATTAAAGGGGAATTTCGCATCATCCAGTTGAAATTTGTCGCGCAACAACGGCATGTATCTTTGTTGTGCCCAGGGACCCAACCGACCTCCAAATCGTTCAATCGCTTTCGGACCGACATCGTAAAATTCGAATTGAGTCCAACCACAACTAGCCACAATCACCTTCACCCGATGATCAAAAGCACCCAAAAACATGGCATTATGCCCTCCTAATGAGTGACCAATAACTCCAATTCGAGATGGGTCCACATCCTGGCGACTAGATAACAAATCCACGCAGCGCATATGGTAAAAAATGGCAGCCATAGTGGCTGACTCGTAACGATCAGAATCAAAGTCATAATGCTCCAGATCACCAAAACTAGGATAATCCGGTGCAATTACCACATATCCTCTTTCAGCCAGCTCCCGGGCATAGCCCCGATTGGCATTACCCTGTCCGTCCACAATTTTTTTACCCAACATGCCAGTGGGATGTAGCGCAACCATGGCCGGAGACCGCCCGTTCAACGCCGTTCTCTTTGGCAGGTATAAAAAAGCAGGCACCCACTCATTTTCCGCAGCTAAAAAAAGTAGATTAATTCTCAAATAACTTGCTGACATCAAGGTGTCCTGAAAAATAATATCCGGGGCCGGGGATCCTGACACATAGGGCAATGCACCCATGGCAGCTTGCATTCCCTGCTGAATTTTCCAGCGTTCTTTTTCCCATTCGGCGATAGAAGAAATTACTACCTCTTGCTTGCTCTGTGAACTGTAGATCGAAATGCCTGATAAACTAGTTTGAGCCCAGGAGGAATAAATTCCGGGCAGGAGGAAGAACGATACCAATGCAAATGAGTAAGATCTAGCTTGATGCGACATAAGACGTGATCTGAGGTTTTTGCAAGCGTGATGCAAGGCTAAAAGATTTAAAGTCATTTTCGTAATTCTCATTTTACCGGATCGGTGTCATCCATTGATTAGTTTAAATCGATCTATTCAGGAGAAATTAACACTTGGGCACCTCTACCAATAGGCCAAGATTGTCCCATTAAGCCGTGAGATCAAATTTTTAAATTTCCCCTTGAGATTAATCGCAAGTTGTTTTATCCGGCACACAAAATACTGCGATTTTATCTGTTATTTTTTTCATTGAAAGTATGCTCAATCAGATGGTACCTCTCGATTTCCATTTTTTGCTGTTCAAATGCGGCACTCAATTTATTGACCAGATCTGTTCGTTGCTGGGCTAGATTTTTATTTTCCGAGATATCATCTCTCAAATTGTAAAGTTGCCAGTTTGAATCAGGAGCCTCCCGAATGATTTTCCAGTTTCCCCAGTGCAGGGCAGCAAACGACTCGTATTCAAAATATAATGTTGCGTGAGGAGAGTGGCTGGTGCTACCCATGAGTACGGGCAACATATTTTTACCGTCAATGAAACGATCCTGGGGTAATTCAACACCAGCTAACTTAGCACACGTAGGGAAAAGGTCCAACGACCAAAGCCGCGTGTCAACAATTGAATTCTCTCTGACTTTTCCCGGCCATTTAACGATCGCGGGCACCCGAATACCTCCTTCCCACAGTGTCACTCCAGCCCCTCGAAAAGGCGCATTTGATTGAATATCTAAATATGGATAAAAAGCACCATTATCTGAATAAAAAAATATAAAGGTATCGTCGGAAATGCCGAGTGAATCAAGGGCGGCAAATAACCGGCCTAATGCCAGATCTATAGCGGTAACGACGGCGCAAAATCTTTTTTTCGGATCGGTTTCATCGGGGGAAAGCCCGTAAATATCAAAGGCGTAATCCGGTGCCCGCCAAATGTTTTCTTCATCCGGATCAATATTACGGTCGCCGGGATGGTGTGGTGCATCAAATGGAAGATAGACAAACCATGGATCCTCTTGGGTTTCGTGTTCTTTGATGAAATCAATGGCAGAGTTTACGAATAAATCAGTGCTGTATTGACCATGCCGGTTAATGGATTCGGTATTATGATAAAGATCATGTCTTCCTGCATAAACATGAGTAAAATGGTCCGCATTTCCCGAAGCGATTCCCAGATATTGATCAAATCCACGTTCAGTGGGACGTGATCCC
>JABDLW010000500.1 GCA_013001805.1 Saprospiraceae bacterium
GGTCAGAGCGGTTTGGAGGACATCGAGTCAGCCATTGATGTGCTCTTCAATCATCCTAATGTGGGACCATTTATCAGTCGAAGATTAATTCAGCGATTGGTCAAGTCAAACCCATCAGCGCAATATATTGAAAGAGTTTCTCTCACTTTTAATGACAATGGTATGGGTGTCAGAGGAGACCTTGCAGCGGTTATCAAAGCCATTTTATTAGATGAGGAAGCCCGTGATTGTGCCCGCATGGAAGACAGCGATTCTGGCAAGCTGCGCGAGCCTTTCGTGCGCTATACGCATTTTGCCCGGGCATTGCATACGGAGCAATATTATGATCGATTTTGGAATGCCGGCTACAATTTCTGGCAAAGTACGGGACAGGGTGTTTTTGCGGCCAAGAGTGTTTTTAACTTCTTCCTGCCCGACTTTCAACCAAATGGGTTAATTGCTGATGCAGGTCTGGTGGCCCCGGAATTTCAAATTCATAATTCGCGTACCAGCATTGGAATGTTGAATGAAATAAACCGTTGGGCAGTGTACAATGCAGTTATGTATAGTTGGGAAGAGAACAATCCTGAAGTGATCCTGAATATTGACAATTTACGCGCCTACGCCCGCGATACCGAAGTACTGATCAATAAATTGGATATGCTTTTCACCCATGGTCAGTTGACAGACCGTACCCGAATGCTGATTAAAGATGCATTGGATGCACTTATTTACTCTGATTTCCGGGAGCAAAGAGTGAGACTGGGAATTTATCTGATTTTAATCTCCCCGGATTACGCGGTATTGAAATAGGAGCAATTGCCAACAAGTCAAATTCCTCGATTCATTTTGAAAACAATTTAATGAAAAAAATAAATAAGTTATCGCGAAGATCTTTTCTGGGACAGGCAAGTTGTGCTGCATTAGGTTCTTCTACGTTGTTTTCGTCCCTGATTAGTTTGAAGGCTTTAAATGCCGCTGTAGCAGCTAACAGTGGCGTATTTGGAGGTGCAGATGATTACAAAGCTTTGGTATGCGTCTTTATGTCTGGTGGGCATGATTCATTTAATATGTTGGTACCCACCAGCACCTCCGAATATACAGAGTATGCTACCACCCGGTCAAACCTGGCACTGGATCGTAATTCTTTGCTAAATCTCAACAGCCAAAATGGAGATGGAAGATCCTTTGGGCTACATCCTGCCATGCCAGCGGTGCAAAAGTTGTTTAATAGTCAAAAAGTGGCTTTCATTTCCAACATTGGAACACTGACACAACCCACCAGTCGCGAAGATGTCTGGAACGAAGTGGCAACGCTGCCTTTGGGACTTTTTTCGCATTCTGATCAGATACAACAGTGGCAAACATCACTGCCACACGAGCGATCTGCATCCCTGGGTTGGGGTGGGAGAGTAGCTGATTTGATTCGTGATATGAATACTAATCAGAATATTTCCATGAATGTGTCGCTGTCTGGCACGAATGTTTTTCAATCCGGGCAGATGACGATTGAATATGCAATAGACCCTTATGGTGGCAGCATTGGTATTGAAGGTTATGAGAAGGAGAATATGTATGACGTATTCAATCTCATGCGAACACAAGCCATCGATAATATGATCGATCATGAATATCAAGACATTTTTAAGAAAACATATGTAGATGTCATTCGCCGGTCGCGAGATGGTCATCAGCTATTTGATACGGCACTGGAAAAGGTGGGAGATCTAAATACGCCATTTACCGATAACTATATCTCTCAGAGTTTTAACATGATCGCCAGAACCATAGCTGCACGGGAAGAATTGGGCATGAAGCGTCAAATATTCTTCGTCGACTTCGGAGGCTGGGATCATCATGATGAGTTATTGGATAATCAGTTCGGTATGCTCAACGTACTCAGTACGGCCCTGGGAGAATTTGATGCTGCTCTGAACGAAATCTCCATGTCTGATTGTGTTACGACCTTTTCGGTCTCGGAGTTTGGCAGAACCTTAACTTCCAATGGTAACGGAACCGATCATGCCTGGGGTGGAAATGTTATGGTCATGGGTGGGGCTCAAATTAATGGAGGACGCATTTTTGGGGACTATCCATCCCCGGTGTTAGATGGTCCTTTAGAACTAGGAGGAGGCGTGTTTCTCCCCACCATATCTACCGATCAATACTTTGCAGAAATTGCCAGATGGTTTGGTGTTTCCAATAGTGAATTATCAACGGTGTTCCCCAATTTGGAAAACTTCTATGATATCGGATCTCTGGATATGCCCCTGGGTTTCTTAAACCTCACCTGATTTATTGATGATGAATATGCTGAAAAAATTACGGTTAATTATCTGCCTTAGTGCTATGTCACTGCTTGCTTACGATTCATCCGGCCAATGTTATCCTGATCGGCACAGCACCAACTGGTACGATGGATGGATTTCCTGCGAAGCTTTTCCCAACCCCAATCCTCAACACGGCATTTCACATTGGATCATGTACGATTTTGGCCAGGTGTATGCACTGAAGAACTCGAAAATTTGGAACTCTAACGATCCCAACCATCTAAATCGCGGTATGAAGGACGTGATTATAGATGTTTCCGATGATGGAGCGGATTGGACAAGTGCGGGAAGGTATACGTTTGCTCAGGCAAATGGAAAAAACACTTATCAGGGATTTGATGGTCCTGACTTTACCGGGACAAGTGCGCGATATCTCTTGATTACTGCTGTTGATAATTGGGGTGGAGCGTGCTACGGATTGAGCGAGATTCGTTTTGAGGCAGAGGATGTGGCAACCAGTATCGCAGAATCCAATGCATTGGAAGATCGTTGTTTTAGTGTGGAGACTTACCCTAATCCGTTTAGTGTGAAAAGTCGAATTATCATCCAGTCTCAATGTGACAAGGAAATTAACTACAGAATAACCGATGTGCTGGGAAGATCAATAGAGAGTGGTATAATTGGAGGGGTGTCGGGTTATCATACAATCCATCTCAATGGTTCAATGTTGGTACCGGGAAACTATATAGTCGCCATTAGACAAGGCAACCAATTTGCCCAGCAACATATTTTAAGAATTGAATAAATATTAGTGTGCCCACTCCGGAAAGTGCCATCTTCATAAAATGAGTCTATTTTGGATGAGATTTGCACTTTTGCGAGGTTGGGTGATGCCTGAGTATCAGCCGATTGAGAAAAATGCAAAAATCGCCAAAAGAGCCATTTTTGATTTGGTAACCTTTTCGGAGTGGGCACACTAGTTGTACATTAAGTTTTTGAGTTGTGTTCTTAAGCCCGGAAATTCCCTCAGATCGATTGAGGGAATTTCCTTTTTTACCGGATGTATATTTCGGTGAAATAATCTCTTTACTATCATGGTATTGGATCTAGTAATGCGACGCTAGTACCGGAGCCGCTTCTATTTTTCCTTACATTTGGCTTTCTATCGAAATATACGTTCCATGGCTAAAATATATTACGTAGGTGACTGGGCGGTTTTGACCGGACCGGTCTTTGCAGAGACACCTTTCTATTATTCACACAAGGGCTTGGATATTTTCAACTACGGTATTTGGCTCAAGAATGCGCTGGAGAGCACAGGAGATCATACCGTCGAATCGGTGCCCTCATGGGATTTTTATAATAAACTTGGCCCGGGCGATTACGAATCGATTCTTTCTGATTATGATGTGATAATATTTAGTGATGTGGATGCAAAGCTTTTTCAACTGGCACCTTCCTTCTTCGATCGTGAAAAATTTGGCAATAAGCCCTTGACTTTTCCTGATCGAATCCGGTTGAGTATTGAAGCTTTAAAGAGTGGTACCCATTTCATGTTTCTGGGAGGTTGGTATTCATTCACCGGTGAAATGGGAAAAGGGGGTTGGGGACGGACGAGGATCCGGGAGATGCTGCCAGTCGATTGTATGCAGGTAGAAGACTTGATTGAGAGTACGGAGGGGTACTCGCTCGTGGGCACCGATCATCAATTTACCCCGGACGTAACTACCTGCCCCCCCATTCTGGGCTACAATAAAACGGTCCCCAAGCCTGGAGCCCAGGTCATTCTCGAATTTCAAGAGACGGGAGACCCTGCTCTGGCGTTAATGCAGATCGGGTCAGGCCGTTCTTTGGCTTTTATGTCTGATCCTGCGCCGCATTGGGGCTTAAATTTCATTTACTGGGATAAATATGCCAAGTTTTGGCTGAAATGCATTGATATGCTTTTTGATTAAAAAGTTGATTATCAGTCAATTGTGTTTGTTTTTTCCGTTTTGCATCTATTTTGATAGACAAGTCACATGGAGATTTTGCACCAGTTTCGGGCTTAATTATGCCGGCATCAAGAGTGGGAAGTTCGGGAAAAACAAAAATTTTGATCTTTTTCCTGATATGGAACCTATTGTTAGTGTATCTTTGTTTATGAGTTGAGTATTTAATGTATAGTAGAAGTCGTTTCTATATGAGATTTAATTCAGCTACGCTTAAGTTACTCACTATTTTTTTTTTATTTAAAGTTTTATCATGAATATTTTTGTAGCAAAATTAGATTTCAACACACAAGAGTCACTACTGCAGGAAGCCTTCGAACGATACGGGGAGGTCGACTCAGTAAAAATCATTACCGACAAATTTACAGGCAAGTCCAAAGGATTTGGTTTCGTAGAAATGCCAAATGATGATGAAGCACAGAATGCCATTAACGATCTGAATGACAGTGAATTAGATGGCCGCTCAATTGTGGTGAAGAAAGCTGAACCAAGAGAAAATCGAGATCGAGGTGGATTCGGTGGCCGCGGTGGAGGAAATCGCGGTGGTGGAGGTTTCGGCGGTGGCCGTGACCGGGGTGGATACGATAGAAGGCGTTAATACGCTCAGCTATAAGATCTAATGAAGAGGATGCTGATCACTTGGCATCCTCTTTTTTTATGAACGAACTGTCGTTATTCATACTATGCCACATCCATGTATCTTCTGTTACAATTGTGCAAAATCCAGGGCATTACAGCGTCCATCTTTTTCTGCTGTTTCGGCAAATAGCTCAGAGGAGTCACACATTTGGTAGGTACTGTTTCGACATTCCTTCCTTAAGATTGGAAATTTGACTTTCTACCACATGATAGAATTGCTGTTAGGGCACTCCATCGATTTGTTGACTGTCGTATGCTCAGCCAGAAGAGACTCACCATGCTCCCATCCTCCAGATTAGTGGTTGACTCAGTCGAAGATCCACAAGTTCTTGCTTTGCCTTCACAGGCACAAATCGCTTGTTCTTGCACTCAGAAAGACCGTCTTTATTGCACCCTTCCTATCTCTGACAAAACACCAATACATATTCCCGGTTAAATCGACTACTTTTGAATCTGAGCAGTCCAAACCAGCATCCTTTTGAAGAAATTTCTTAATTCCCTTCGCCAAAAGCTAGTATTTTCTCTAAGTTCCGGTAATAGCTGCATTTTTCTGGGTTTTTATAAATATGTATATCGGCCGTCTCCGGGAAGTCTGGCCTTTGAGATTGATAGGCTATCCAAGAAATATAGCGACTTTTTTGTGCTCCAAATTGGTGCAAATGACGGTATTACCCATGATCCGGTTCATAAATTTATAAAGCGTGACCAATGGAATGGGATACTATTGGAGCCTCAAAAAGATGTTTTTGATAAGTTCTTAAGACCACTTTATCAGAACCAAAAAGGCATTAAAACCATACATGCTGCCTTGGGCCATCACGAGGGAGAAGCCACAATCTTTCGCATCGGTTTTAGTACCGCGAGGTGGGCCACTGGTCTGACCAGCTTCAACAAAAAGGTCCTGGAAAATGCCTTTGCCAGTGGTCATGTCGCCAGGCAGGCAAAGAAACAAGGAATCGCGATACCGGATGCACCAGCCGATTGGATTGTTGAAGAGAAAGTACCGGTAATCACGGTTCAGGGGCTTACCAACAAATTCAAGATCAGTAAGATCGATTTGTTGCAAATCGATACCGAAGGGTTCGATTATGAAATTATTCAAATGTTTGATTTCGGTAAGTTAAGGCCTAAGGCCATCTCTTATGAAAATTCTCACCTGTCTGCCGAGGACCGAGATGCTTGCGAAGAATTACTCAGCACTTCAGGCTACCGGTTAATGCACTTTGGAGGAAACACGCTGGCACTGTCAATGGAATTAATCTGATGGCTTCAGAGAGAAGCCTTGGCAGGGATGCTGGCTGCGGCAATGACGGCTTTACTGTGCCAACCGTCTAAGTCGGCTAGATAAAATTCCCTTGGTGCCGTAGATTGCCAGGGAATCACCCTAAGCTGTTTCATTTTTTGCTAAAATGGCTTTACGGTACCGCCCGTCTATGTCGGCCGGGTAAAATTCCCTTGGCGCCGTGGATCG
>JABDLW010000533.1 GCA_013001805.1 Saprospiraceae bacterium
CAATGAAGCGAACCCCGAATGGGGTGCGGCCGGATCTACATTGCGTCATATAACTTCACAGGCGTATGCAGATGGCATTGCTGCTCCATCCGGTGCCGATCGTCCAAATCCCCGAACGATTAGTAATGATCTTTTCACCCAATTGGAAGCTATTTATGATGGTCATAACCTGACAGACTATACCTGGGTCTTTGGTCAGTTTGTTGATCATGACATTACTTTAATTCATAATAGCGAAACCGAACCAGCTCTGGTCAGCGTGCCAAGTTGTGACCCGATTTTTGATCCAACCTGTACCGGCAATTCTGTGATTTTGATGATGCGTTCAGCTGCTGCTCCCGGTAGCGGTACATCAGGAGAAAATCCGCGGACGTTTGCCAATCAAATCTCGGTATACCTGGATGCTTCAGCTGTTTATGGGTCCGACCCGATCCGTGCCAATTGGCTGCGGACTCATGTTGATGGAAAACTTAAAGTATCATCAGGTAACTTACTGCCATTCAATACTCTAAATGGAGAAATTAATGGCATTACCGATAGAAATGCACCAGAAATGGATAGGTCAGATCCGGACCAAAACCGGTACTTTGTAGCTGGAGACTTCCGTGCAAATGAAAATGTCATGCTCACCGCAATGCATACCCTATTTGTGCGCGAACACAATCGGAAATGTGATCTGATCAAAGCTGAAAATCCAAATGCCACCGATGAGGAAATCTACCAAAAAGCGAGAAAGCTGATCGGCGGGTATATCCAAAATATAGTGTACCGGGAATGGTTGCCAAGCATGGGAGTCGTACTTGATGATTATGCCGGTTACAGACCCGATGTTAATGCGAATGTCAGCAATGTTTTTTCTGCGGCGGCTTTCCGTTTCGGACATACCTTGTTAAGTAGTAATCTACTGCGAATGGACGACGGTTGTGAAACATTGCCCCAGGGCGATCTTACCTTAAGAAATTCATTTTTCAATCCGGCATTGGTTGTATCAACTGGTATTGAACCATTGGTGAAGGGTATGAGCGCTCAGATCCAACAAAGACTCGATTGCAAGGTTATTGACGATGTTCGAAATTTTTTGTTTGGTCCACCAGGTTTTGGTTTTGGCTTAGATCTGGCAGCAATCAACATCAACCGGGGAAGAGAGCGTGGGCTCCCCGATTATAATAGCATCCGAGATGAATTGGGCCTGGGCCGGGTGAAGACTTTTGATGAAATTCTTGCCGATCCGGTGGAAGCCCGCATTATGGAAGATCTTTATGGCAATGTCGATATGATCGATCCCTGGGTTGGTATGCTCGCTGAGGCACATTTGCCCGGAGCAATGTTTGGAGAGACTATTATGGCCATTATGAAAGAACAATTTAAGGCTTTGCGTGACGGAGACAGGTTTTACTTTGAAAATGATCCAACTCTCTCAGCCGAAGAAAAGGAAGAGATCCGGCATACCAAACTAGCCAAAATTGTAAAACGTAATACCTCATTACAGGCCATGCAAGAGAATGTCTTCGTAATGGAACGAAAATGTCATAAGATAGTTATCGAGGAAAAACACCTGGCCTTAAAAGTGTCTCCCAATCCTGTTCGGTCAGAGATCAATTTAGATATGTTTTCTTTTGAAGAAGGCGATGCCAATGTGATCATTTCAGACATGCTCGGCAATAGGGTCATTCAGGTGAAAATCCCGGTGGAGAAGGGCATTAATTCTTTTAACCTTAATGTTGCCCAAAATCTACCCACGGGTTTCTACAACATTCATGTCCACATGAACCAACGTTTCAATGCACTGAAACTGCTTAAGGTAGATTGAGCCTATAAGTTTACGGCTTTTTATTTCATGCCGAGGGCTCTCCGTCTTCCTCTTCCTTTTGCGTCTGAACCAGGGCGAGGATGATGATCGCAAAAACAATCATTGCAATTTTAGCGATGAGGCCAAAAAGAGGACCAATATCGTCTAACCAAGACAGAAAGCTCCATCTGATGCCTACCATGCTCAGCATGAGTGATGTAAAACCACCGAGAAAGAGTAAGAAAGCTATCAGTGTCGCTAAATCCTTTCGTGTCACCATGGAGCAAAAGTACATGCTTTTTCAGATAAAGATCTGACCAAACCCAATTTTTGAGTTAACGTACTCGTATCTTTATAATGGAAAATGCCTTAAAGTGTTGAAAATTATCGAGTGCCCCAGAGATGCTATGCAAGGCATCCATAAGTTTATCCCTACTACGCTCAAATCGAGGTACATCAATCAGCTCTTGAAAGTGGGTTTTGACACGATCGATTTTGGTAGTTTTGTCTCTCCCAAAGCGATTCCACAGATGCGAGATTCTGCCGAAGTGCTCAAGAGCCTTGATCTGAATGGTAGCACCAGGCTATTGGCCATTGTTGCCAATCGCCGGGGAGCTTTGGATGCTTCCAGCTTTGAAGAAATTACTTATCTGGGATATCCCTTTTCGATCTCAGAGACTTTCCAGATGCGTAATACCAATGCCACCATCGAGGAATCGCTGCAACGTGTTGATGAGATTCAACAAATTTGCCTGCAATCCGGTAAAAAGTTAGTTGCTTATCTGTCAATGGGATTTGGAAATCCGTACGGAGACCCATGGAATGTCGATATTGTGCAAAAATGGGTAGACATCCTGGCACACAAAGAAATCCGCATTCTAGCCCTGTCCGATACCATTGGGGTTTCGACGCCAGAGAGCATAAAATACCTCTTCGGAAACTTGATACCACCCTATCCTGATGTTGAATTTGGAGCTCACCTGCACACGACACCCAATAGTTGGAGATCAAAGGTTGAGGCCGCATACGAAAGCGGTTGCAGAAGATTTGATAGTACAATCAAGGGATATGGAGGTTGTCCCATGGCAAAAGATGAGCTAACAGGAAATATGGCTACTGAAAACCTCCTCTCCTATCTCGATGATCATTCTATACCTCACAACATTGATCGGACTGAATTTAATCATGCTACAAAAATTGCCCTGCAAGTTTTCTCCTAACGTAATGCTCCATCTGAGGAGCTCGCCTCTTTTCCGACCCGTTTCAAATAACCCCGCCTGACGACTTTTTCCACTGTCGTATTTTCCAATTTGCTCTCCAACCAGGACATTATGTCCAAATACAAAAAAGCTCTTTTGGCATACGGTGACTCCATTAACCTTAATAACTTTGAGTGCAACTGCTGAAATCGCACCCTCAAATCACCTTTACTCATTTTAGTGGTTTTACGCAAGAACCGGAAAATTTCATTTTGTACATCCTGTAGCTCGCGCATCTTTCCCAAATAGCGATAAACCGATTTTATTTGATACTCCAATAAAACCTGATTACCTAGTTCGTAGTGGGCGATTAGGTTCAAAATCCGGGCAAATGAAAGTATATCTCCCCTAAAGTCTGGATTTTTTGCATTGATTATCTTATTAAGGTAGGTGATAGAGGAACTCCAATCACCACTACCAAAATACATGCAGGCAATCTTATAATAAAAGACCAAAATGCGATGGGTATCCCAATCGTAAGGATTTTCTTTGATCAATGCTACCAATTCAGGCATTGCTTTAACACCTTCACTAAAAGATCCCTCCAGAAAATGTTTGTTTACCAGATGTATATAATGGTACAGTTTGAAAAGGCCTTCGTGGTTAAGATTGCGTATCAAACCGCGCTCCGGAATACCCTCTAAAATGGCCAACATGCTGCTGAAACGTTCATCACTCAATGTAATGAAAAGTGAAGTCAACACATTATGGATGGACTTGAGGTAGAGTGCTGTTTCTTCAAATACCATATCGGGGTATTCCTCAAATAAGTCGTACCAACTTCTCGTATAGCGATAGAAGTTGACGAAGTCCTGGTTCATGTAGTGATACCAGCCATAAGACTGGAATAAGAATAATTTTTCATGAAAGTCCAGTTGGTCCATGTCATACTCAGGCAGATTGGAATGAAAAAAATCATGCAGGTACTGAAAATCATGTTTATTTCTCACATGACCAACCTTGAGGTAAAGACCGTAAAGTTGCAAGGCGAGATTGCTGAATGCTTGTGTGCGTTCGATTTTCTTAGTCAGAAGCACCGCTTCCTTTTTCAACTCTTCGGCCCTGCTTTCTATGCTTCTGGTAATATATTGGGATTCAATAAACTTTTCAAATTCAAGGACATTTAGTGCGAGAATATATTGATTACTCTTCAGTGCGGTCGCCTTGGTGCGGCTTAAGATCTCCAGACTTTGGCGATACAATCCTTTATCATATAAGACCCTGGCATAATCTATTTTTTCCCGGATATCAATTTCGGTGATACTGGGACGGCTGAGTAATCGTAGACAAATTAACAGTTGCTTATACAGATGAGCTTTTAAATTACTTAACTGGCGCTTCTTGATTGCGGGAATCCGCTCTAAAACCTGCGCTTCGTCAAACCTTCCAATCCGACTCATTTCATCAAATAACTTGAGAAACAAAATGTCATCTGATGTCTGATTTCTGGTCACAAATAGGCGAAAGCTGCGTTTTTCAGCCTTAGTGAGTGAATTTATTAACTGAACGAGATAATCAGTTTTAGGAGTGGGCATTGTAACTCTTTACTTTACATTTATTTGATAATCAATAACTTACTGTAGATAAAGATATGTCTTATCTTGTAATGACAAGTTATATTTTACTTCCAATCACTCCATAGTAGCCCTATTTTTAGCGTTTGGAAACTGTCATAAACTTAATTAAAATGGATAAGACCAAAATCCAGATTTTTGATACCACCTTAAGAGACGGCGAACAAGTACCGGGTTGTAAGCTTAATAAAGATCAAAAGCTAATACTTGCCAAGGAGCTTGAGGTGTTGGGCGTTGATGTGATCGAAGCTGGATTTCCCATAAGCAGTCCAGGAGATTTTGATGCCGTACGGGCGATTAGTAAGGCTGCAGGTGATGTGACTATTTGCGCATTATCGCGAGCCGTCGAAAAAGATATTGATGCGGCAGCAGGAGCTATTGTAGACGCACGAAGGCCCCGCATTCATACGGGTATCGGCACTTCTGACTCACATATTAAATATAAATTTAACAGTACTAGAGACGCGGTACTCGAGCGTGCAGTAGCAGCCATCAAATATGCAAAGAAGTACGTTGAAGATGTGGAGTTCTATGCCGAGGATGCAGGAAGAACAGACAATGAGTATCTGGCAAGGATTTGCGAGGCTGTCATTAAGGCGGGAGCTACGGTTCTGAATATACCCGATACAACAGGATATTGTCTACCCAGTGAATATGGTGAAAAAATCAAATATTTGGTTGATAATGTCACGGGAGTGGAAAAAGTAACGATTTCAACCCATTGTCATAATGATTTGGGTTTAGCCACCGCAAATTCTATCGAAGGCGTAATAAACGGTGCCCGGCAAATCGAATGCACCATAAATGGTTTGGGAGAACGAGCCGGCAACACTTCGCTGGAGGAGTGTGTCATGGTACTTAGGCAGCATCCATATCTCGGCTTTGATACAGGCATCAATACTAAATTACTAAATCCGATGAGCCGTCTCGTGTCTGAAGAAATGGGGATGCCGGTGCAACCAAATAAAGCAATCGTAGGCTCCAATGCCTTTGCACATTCATCCGGGATTCATCAGGATGGTGTAATAAAGAAAAGAGAAACATATGAAATCATCGACCCTCTCGAAGTTGGTGTCGACAAATCTTCAATAATTCTTACCGCACGGTCCGGTAGAGCGGCACTGGCCTACCGGTTAAAAGAATTGGGACATCACATTACCAAACTAGAGCTGGACGCTGTCTACAGTCGATTTTTGGAAATTGCCGATATTCAAAAGGAAGTCATTGACCGGGACTTGCAACAGCTTATGGAAGCTAAAGAAGAGGTTTTAGCAGCATTTGGAAATAAAAACTGAACATCACAAATATTCTAATGGGTAGAACACTTTTTGAGAAAGTATGGGATGCGCATGTCGTAGACCAGGTCGACGGTGGAATGGAAGTGCTTTATATTGACCAGCATTTAATCCATGAAGTCACTAGTCCTCAAGCCTTCCAGGGTTTACGCAATCGCTCTATTGAAGTAGCGCGACCAGAACGCACTTTGGCTACGGCAGACCACAATGTGCCAACGAAGGATCAGCATTTACCAATCAAAGAAGCACTATCGAGATTGCAAGTGCAAAAATTAGTGGACAATTGCGATGAATTTGGGGTTACCCTCTATGGTCTGGGACATCCCTACCAGGGTATTGTCCATGTAATCGGCCCTGAGCTGGGAATTACACAGCCGGGAATGACCATTGTCTGCGGCGATAGCCATACTTCTACTCATGGTGCATTTGGAGCCATAGCATTTGGAATCGGCACCAGCCAGGTAGAACAGGTACTGGCAACACAATGCCTTTTACTAAGTCGGCCCAAGAAAATGCGGATTACCGTTGATGGCAGCTTACAGGCAGGTGTATCTGCAAAGGATGTCATTCTCTATATCATATCAAAACTGACCGCTGCCGGTGGAACCGGTTACTTTATCGAATACGCCGGTTCGGTGATGCGTGCCTTGAGTATGGAGGGACGAATGACGGTCTGTAATATGAGCATCGAAATGGGAGCCAGAGGAGGGATGATTGCACCTGATGAAACCACATTTAATTATGTCAGGGACCGTGAGTTTGCACCGCAAGGAGTTGATTTTGATAAGGCAGTGGATTACTGGAGTACTTTGTACTCGGATGATGATGCAGTCTTTGACAAGGAATATTCCTTCGATGCAAGTGATATAGAGCCCATGTTGACTTATGGAACCAATCCGGGAATGGGAATCAAAGTTACCGAAAGTATACCTGCTGACGGTGGAGGGCAGGGTAATGCCTCATTTCACAAAGCTCTGGCCTATATGGGCCTGGAATCGGGACAAAAGCTTTTGGGACAAACAATAAATCACGTGTTTATTGGCAGTTGTACTAATTCCAGGATTGAGGATCTGCGGTTAGTTGCCGGTTTCGTTGCTGGTAAAAAGGTTGCCAGCAATGTATATGCCATGGTGGTTCCGGGATCGCAGCAAGTAAGGAAACAGGCGGTAGTGGAGGGTCTCGATC
>JABDLW010000066.1 GCA_013001805.1 Saprospiraceae bacterium
ACCTTAGAGCGGTCGCCAGTGGCCCTGGGCATTACCGATCCGATTTCCAGGGAAAACTGGCTCATTGAAGCCACGCCGGCGATCAAACATCAATGGCAAGCACTTACAATCGCCACTGGGTTTCCAATCGTGGGGATCTTTATTACTCACGCTCATGCAGGACATTACACAGGCCTCATAAATCTGGGAAGAGAGATGATGAGTGCAACCGCTATGCCGGTTTATGCTTTACCTCGTTTATCCCGCTTTCTTAAATCTAATGGCCCCTGGGAACAATTGGTGCAGCTCGGAAATATTGAAGTTCGTACAATGGCCGCAGATAGTGCAATAAAGATCAATGATCAGTTTTTGTGCAAGCCGGTTGAAGTTCCGCACCGTGATGAATATTCGGAAACAGCTGGCTTTGTGATCCAGGGACCTAAGAAGAAGGCCCTGTTTATTCCGGATATAGATAAATGGCAAAAATGGCCATTGGATCTGGTTAAAATGATCATGAAAGTTGACTACGCCTTGCTTGACGGTACATTCTTCAGTGAAGGCGAATTACCTGGCCGGGATATGTCTGCTATTCCTCATCCATTTGTAGTCGAAACTTTGGAAATCCTGAAAAATCTGGATGCGGTTGAGAAAAAGAAAGTATATTTCCTTCACTTTAATCATACCAATCCTTTAATCTGGGGGGAAGATAAGGCAGTTCAAATAGTACAAGAAGCAGGCATGAACGTTGCCGAAGAAGGCATGCGGCTCGACTTATAGCAATAAAAAATCAAATTAATGGATCATCAAGGTACGGTTGAATGTTTGGTACGTGACCAGGTGTCATGGATCACATTTTCCCATCCAAAGCACAATTCAATGTCATCTGCACAGCTACAGAGACTCAGTAATGTTTTGCTTGAAGAAGGCAGTAGCAGCCAATCCAAAGTTATCGTTTTGCAATCGGCAGGAGATCGCACCTTTTGTGCCGGGGCAAATTTTGATGAATTGCTGGCGATCCGGACGATGGAAGAGGCCATTCAGTTTTTTCAGGGATTTGCTCAATTAATTTTGGCAATAGCAGGTTGTGAGAAATTAGTAATTGGCAGAGTGCAAGGCAAAGCGGTGGGCGGCGGAGTAGGCGTGTTAGCTGCGATGGATTATTGCATGGCTACCCAGTGGGCATCGGTACGACTTAGTGAACTATCCATTGGCATCGGTCCTTATGTAATCGAACCTGCCATTCTACGTAAGATCGGACGTGCTTCATTCACTAAATTAGCTCTCAATCCGCAAGAGTGGCAAACAGCAGATTGGGCCAGGGAAGAAGGACTATACCAGGATGTATTTGAGGATAATAGAAAACTGGATATATATTTGAAGAAATATTTGCAAACAATGACTTCCTATAGCTATGAAGCCCTCAAGGGTATGAAGCAAATGTTGTGGCAGGGTGCCGAAGATTGGTCTGGTTTATTGTCAGAAAGAGCAAAAACCAGTGCCCGGTTGCTAATGCAGGAGGAAACCCGTGAATTACTATATTCTGTTGCCAAAAAATGACAGCGATTTATCTCTAAATGCAACCATACCTATGAAACCGTCGTCTTTAATTATAGTATGAAAAAAAAAGTAAACATGAAGGTAATCTTACTACCTCTCCTCGCTGTATTTCTAATTGCTGCCAATGCGATCGCTCAAAATACGCGACAATTATCAAACTTTAGTGAAGTCAGCGCTGCCACGGGTGTAAAAGTAATTCTGGTAAAATCCAATGAAACCAAAGCCAGACTTGATTTGGAGAATTGCGAGCCAGATGACATCATAACCGAAGTGAAAGGAGATCGCCTGCAAGTGAAGTTTGCTAACTCCAGATCTTGGAACCATAAAAGAAATCGAAAAGCAACCATAACTGTGTATTATAAAGACATAGATGCCGTCAGTGTTTCTTCCGGTGCCGTAGTCAATGCTGAAAATATCATCTCCGCCCAGGAATTACGATTAGATGGTTCGAGCGGTGGCACATTGGATCTGGAAGTGAGTGCACAATCTCTGGAAGCTGAGGCCTCCAGTGGTGGCATTCTGCAATTGCACGGTAACACAGAGGTCCTGGATATTAACGTATCGTCAGGGGGTATTTTTAGATCATATGACCTGGCAAGTGACGAAGCTGATGTAGGAGCATCTTCCGGAGGTGTAGCTTCATTTAGTGTTAGGAACCGTCTCGATGCAAATGCAAGCTCTGGTGGGGTAATCAAGTATCGTGGAAATCCCGAAAAAATTCACACCAATACCAGCTCTGCTGGCCATATTAGTTCCAAAGAGTAAGCTCTCATCATGTTAGAATAGCATAATGTAATCTCAAACAGTTAGGACTTTCCTGTTCCCAAATAGGTAGATCCCCGATGAGATGAATATTCAGGCTTTGATATCCATAAGAAAGTAAAAGTATAATTGCCTATGGTGATTGTCAATCGTCAAAGTAAATTATCATGAGCAGTCGAAATTACCGGATCCTCTGCCTGACATCAGTCTCAGCTGTTTTTTTCGCTGGTTGCGCTCAACTTTCATCCTTTCAGACGGGAAGAACGCTAGGTCAGGGAAACGGTGAAGGTGGTCTGGCACTGAGTGTCTCGGGACTAAGTGATCCCTTTGAGTCAGACGCTAATGCCACATTCTTTGTTGCTGAGGCATATGGCCGTTATGGTGTGTCTGACAACTTTGATATTGGATTGAAACTTTCTACCGGACTAACCGGAGTCGTTGATTTTAAGTTTCAGTTTGTTGGAGACAAAATCAGTCCGTTTGTCATGTCAGTGGGCCCGGGATTTGGTTTCCAGGGTGCCATTGCCGGAACATCACTGGTTCAATTACACCTACCC
>JABDLW010000581.1 GCA_013001805.1 Saprospiraceae bacterium
CACCGGGTCTGATAGTGAATGCGAAAACGAATGAGATGCATTTGCTGATTTCCTTTTAGCCTGGATTATGTATTAGAGCTATGTAACGAGTAATGATCAATTAAAATAAAGTCTTTTTCTTTCTGAATCGGGTCACCGCTATGGTGGCTTAAGAAACTCGGAGGAGTAGCCTTATGTTGCCAGTCAGAACCATGTTCGGTCGGGCGGGCAGGTCTTTCAAGCCGCAATAGATTTTCTAATGCATAAACCACATTTAGTTTGGCCGGCAATATAAGATTATATATCTCAGGGTCATGTGGGTTATCTACCCTTGATATTTGGATACGGGACAGCTTAATCACGTTAACCGCCTTGTTAGCAATGAAAATCTACCAGAGTCCTTAAACAAGATGAGAGCTGACGCTACCATTTTAAGCTCACCACTGTCATCAGATTATTTCGAAAAAAGCTACATGTGTAATCAGGGAGCCCGGGAAATCATCCAGCCTTGGGATCCGTTTTGTGTATCCACATACCAGTGATCCTGGTCTTTTGCCAGAATCCTGATTTCCGCAGATTCAGTGATTTCTTCAATGATCGAGGAATCCTCGAAAGGACGGTCCAACAATTGCACCTGGCTGATGAGCTGTGCTTCGGTGATCGGCTGTAAAATCTGCTCTATATCTTTATCGGCCACAAGTCCCAGGTCACCAGCTGGCATCCTCACCCGGTAATGACCGGCCATTGCTGCTTCGACTTCCAATAACTGAAACTTATCCAGGGTGTGCTTTTTGTCTTTTGCCTGGCTTTGTAGGTAAGTTATTTTGCCGGTACGGCGCATTCTCACTTTCTGACCGACTAAATCCGGATCGGCTTGAATACTTTTAGGTTCATCATCGGTATAAGCGACAAAATGATAAGGATCAATTGGTCCGTCCTGATAAATACCAAAATGCAGGTGCGGAGGAGTGGTCCGGGCATTACCTGTGTTTCCAACTGTGCCGATCGTATCACCTTTTTCTACCTGCATACACTTGGTCACGGAAATCTTTTGCAAGTGCGCAAAATATAGCGTGAGGTCCCGGCTACGGTCTCGCATCCAAACTACTTGTCCACCCAATCCACGTTCTCCGGCAAATCTAATATATCCATTCGTGGGTGCTAAAATGGGCGTATGTCGTCGAGCAAAAATATCAATCCCGTGATGCTTTCGCCGGCCTCCATCTCGCGGATCACCAAAAAAGCTGCCGATATCCCGATTACTGCCTCCCTGCACCGGGAAACTCAAGGCAGCGATGACCCTAACTATCAAGGTAAATCGCCCTCCCCGGAGTAATTCCGGCTGAACTCTAAGTAGATATTCACCATCAAGTCTGGGTTCGAAAGCAATGAGATGGTACTCTGGTTGCGCAGTAGCTACATGATGGAGCACGGTTTCCTCAGAAGAATCGACTCGAAAGAGATCGATAAATAACTTTGCGGAATCTGGATTCTGATTCGCCAGCGTGATTTCAATTTTCTGGCCCTTTTGGGCGGAAAGTAAGTAACCATTGGCTTTGGGTTCCTTCGGATCAAAATAAAAAGCTTCCTGGTGAGGAACCTCTATTTGAACCGGAAATTCGAGACTACCCCGGGATGCATCGATCCAATCTTGCGCGAGGGCCGTGGTTAGTAAATTGGCTTTTGTTAGGCTGTGCAGATAAGCTTCATGATCATTGCGGGGCTTAAAAGGATCAGGCACTATCTCGTTTTCACAGCCGGAAAAGACCAATAAGAGAACGGTAATACCAGACCAGATATCAAAACGGCAGATCACAGGCATGTCGTTAAATAATCTCAAGTGTGAAAGACTAAATAGATATAATTTTGACTTTGAAGATATACAAAGATGAGGTAGCCACGGACCGGATCGTTACACGACCCACTAAAACAACTTTTTCAGGGAAAGAATTATTGCAGCATCTCTCACCGCATATGCATATTCATTGTGCTCAAACCGTGAAGTGGTGAGTCACTTTTTCTTAAGAATGGAATTGCATCAACTTGCAGATTACATCCAAACATTTTTCTGTGATAAATCATATATTAGGCGCCTAATCAAAAGCTCTAAATATGAAGTGGTCAATTTTATTTGCCGGCATTTTGCTGGTCCTCACCCCGTCGGCGTCAGCACAGGATACGACGCAAAAATCTCTGGTTGAAAATGCAATCGGAGGACTAAAATGGAGAAATATCGGGCCTGCATTTTGCGCCGGGAGGATTGCCGACATTGCTATTCATCCGGAGGATGAGCATACCTGGTATGTCGCGGTAGGTTCTGGAGGAGTATGGAAAACGGAAAACTCGGGAATTACCTGGAAGTCTTTATTTGACGGGCAAAATTCGTATTCCATCGGATGCATCACAATTGATCCCAATAATTCCCATACAATCTGGGTAGGAACGGGCGAAAACGTGGGAGGCCGTCATGTAGCATTTGGAGATGGCATCTACCGCAGTACAGATGATGGAGTCACCTGGAAAAATATGGGTTTAAAAGAATCCGAACATATCTCAAAGATCATCTTACATCCAACAAACTCAGATATCCTTTTTGTAGCGGTTCAGGGACCTTTATGGAGTAGTGGAGGTGACCGTGGATTCTACAAAAGTGTAGATGGTGGAACAACCTGGGATAAGACGCTGGGGGATGATGAATGGACAGGAGTGACAGACATCATCATGGACCCAAGGAATCCAGATCTGATT
>JABDLW010000585.1 GCA_013001805.1 Saprospiraceae bacterium
GGCATTGGATGAGGCTCTACAATATGCTCCTGGAGTATTTTCAATGGATGGCCTCAATTTTTCTCAGGATCTTCGGATTGCTATTCGTGGATTTGGATCACGTGCTGCTTTTGGTGTACGTGGTATAAAGGTTCTGATCGATGGTATTCCGGCAACCACACCAGATGGACAGACTCAATTGGATCATCTGAATGTACAAAGCCTCGATGGTCTTGAGGTGATGACCGGCGCTGTCGGTGGCATGTATGGCAACGCCTCCGGTGGAGCTATCAGCTTGTATAGTAACATGCCCAAGAGCGACGGTGTGCGCATTACCTCTACCGTGGGGTCATTTGGGCTCTGGAGAAATCAGGTCCAAATGAATAAAGTTGCCAAGGACTGGATAGTGGAGCTAGGGGCCAACCATCTGACAATCGATGGTTATCGAGAAAACAGCGCTGCGAAATCACTTAATATCAACTCGCGAATCACCTATCAGCGACCCAAGACTCAATATCAGCTTTTAGCGCATTTTACCGATAGTCCTCTAGCTGAAGACCCGGGAGGTATAGATCTCCAGAGTGTCGAAGAAAATAGGAGACAAGCCCGGGCCCAGAATGTGAGTTTTGCTGGAGGCGAGGAAATTAGCCAATTCCTGGTGGGTATAAATGCCAATCATAAAATTGGTCTGGATCAAAAAATTGAAGCAAAAATCTACTATATCAATCGCGATTTCACTAATCTGCTGCCTTTCGAATCAGGAGGTGCTGTGGCATTTAACCGGGATTTTAGTGGTGCCAATTTCCAATACACATTGGAAAAAACCAAGTATCGCTTGTTGCTTGGTGCAGAAACAGAAAGGCAAAAAGATGCCCGGGAGCGAAGTGATAATGAGCAGGGAACAATCGGAAGTTTAACCTTTAAGCAGGATGAATATTTTGGCATGATTGGCCTATATGCCCTGCAGGAAGTCAAACTTTTACCGGGGTTATCGTTGGATCTTAATACCAGGCTAGATCTAATGCAAGTCGAGGCTGACGATAAATATTTGGCGGATGGAGATCAATCAGGTAAAATAAATTGGGAACATTTAAGTCCGTCGTTAGGGCTCAATTATCGATGGAGTCCAGATCAACATGTGTTTATCATGGCGGGCCATAGTTTTGAAACCCCGGCGCTTTCCGAATTGTCGAATAGTCCGGACGGAGGTGGTGGCTTTAACGAAAATTTAAATCCACAAAGAGCCAATCACTATGAAATCGGATTAAAGGGATATATTCAAAAATGGTTTTATCAACTTTCCGCTTTTCATATTGATTTACGCGACGAGCTCTTACCCTTTGAAATTCAGTCCTTTCCCGGGCGTACATTTTATCGTAATGCGGGGGCATCGCGGCGGAATGGCTTGGAGTTTACAGCCAAAGGTGAATTAATTAAAAATGTATCGCTTTCCGGAGCTTATACATTATCTGATTTTTCCTTTTCCGAGTATCAACTTGATGGGATCGATTTGAATGGTAATACGGTAAGTGGAATTCCGGAAAATTATGGAAGTTTGGGTCTCGCTTACAATGGTGAAAAAGGGCTCTTTGCCAAACTGGATTTTATCGCCACGGGTCAATTATTTGCCGATGACTTGAATAAAACTACGGTAGACGGCTACCAGGTCATCCACATTCGTGCGGGACAAAAGCTCATGATTAAAAATACAGGAGTGAAGGTGCATGCAGGCGTTCGAAACTTAGGTAATGTGGAATATTTCGACAACGTAAGAATCAATGCTTTCGGTGGACGGTACTATGAACCGGCACCGGGTAGACATTATTTTGGTGGAATCATGTTGGAACTATAAGGAACTCACCGGAAAATAATCAGCAGTTTCAAATTTTACATCCCTTCACTGCCATTTACCATCAGGGGTACTTTTTATATCTTAAAGTCTGATTTTGATGAATGGATACAATGCTAATAACGATTTTCGCTTTTCTTTAAGCAGGTGATATAAATGTCAGGATGTCAGCACTATAATCAATTTTCGCGAAGAGATTTTCTATCCCGCACCTCATTAGGTCTGGGAGCTCTGGGCCTGTCCTCACTGCTCAATCCATTACCTGCCGTCACATCTTCAGTTCCTGCGAAATCTTTCTCAGCACCGAATTTACCTCCCCGGGTAAAGCGGGTGATTTATCTTTTTCAGAGTGGTGCACCATCTCAAGTAGACCTATTTGATTACAAGCCAGGACTAAAGGCGCTTCACGGTGAAGGACTACCGGATTCAGTTCGTTCCGGGCAAAGGCTGACTGGCATGTCGGCAGGTCAGAAACAACTTCCGTTGGTATCCTCACCTTATGAATTCAAGCAGCATGGACAAAGTGGGGCATGGGTGAGTAATTTGATGCCGAATGTTGCTGAGATCGCAGATCAACTATGTTTCGTTAAATCCATGTATACCGAAGCGATTAACCACGACCCTGCAGTTACTTTTATTCAAACCGGATCACAATTGCCCGGGCGCCCGAGTATGGGCTCTTGGGTGAGCTATGGCCTAGGCAGTAATAATGAAAATTTGCCGACATTTTGTGTGCTGCTATCTCAGGGAGCGGGTGGGGGAGGCCAACCCTTGTACAACCGACTTTGGGGCAGCGGATTTTTACCCTCACACCATCAAGGCGTACAATTTCGTGCAGGTCGGGATGCCATTCTCTATCTGGGTAATCCCCAGGGATTAAGTTATGAAGCCCGTGGAAATCAACTGCAGCATATTAAGGCCATCCAGGAAATAAACCACGAAGAATTTGGGGATGATCGTATCCTCTCAAAAATCAAGCAGTACGAAATGGCTTTTCGTATGCAGACCTCGGTACCTGAGGCACTAGATGTAAGTAATGAACCAGAATATATCTATGATCTATATGGAGCTGACAGTAAAGTGCCAGGGACTTATGCCGCAAATTGTCTCCTGGCTCGCAAGTTGGCTGAGAAGGATGTCAAGTTTATTCAATTGTATCACCGGGGCTGGGATCATCATGGTGATTTACCCAGGCAAATACCCATTTTGAGCAGGCAGACGGACCGGGCTTCCGCGGCCCTGGTGCTGGATCTTAAGCAGCGTGGCATGCTGGATGATACCCTGGTCATTTGGGGAGGAGAATTTGGACGTACCGTGTACTCGCAGGGCAAGTTGACACAGGATAATTTTGGCAGGGATCATCATCCCCGTTGCTTTACTTTATGGATGTGTGGTGGTGGAGTTAAAAGTGGATTGAGCTATGGCCAAACCGACGAGTTTAGCTACAATATCGTTTCCAACCCCGTGCATGTGCATGATTTTCAGGCCACTATCTTGCACCTCCTCGGTGTTGATCACGAACAACTTACCTACAAATATCAGGGACGCAGATTTCGTCTCACTGATGTGCATGGGCAAGTGGTCACAGACCTATTATCATGACAAGGCGTCGAAAATATATTGTCTCAGTTTATCAGCTGTGTACATTTATCTCCATCGCAGGATGGTGTATAAACTGCTCAAATAAACCTGACATTGAAGTAGACAGCAAAATAATTCCAGAGGTAGTCACTTATAATTTCCACATCCGCCCTTTGCTGACCGACCGTTGTTTCAAATGCCATGGCCCGGACGAGGCTGCACGAAAAGGAGACTTGCGCCTGGATCAGGGTGAAGCAACTTTTCAGATAGTTTCGGCTGATGGCGACAGAATTTTGGTGCCTTACCGGCCGGAAAAAAGTGTGCTTTGGCATCGTATATCCACATCAGATTCTGAACTCCAAATGCCACCCACAGACAGCAAATTGAGTTTAACAAATTACGAACGGACTTTGATAAAGCGGTGGATTGAACAGGGAGCCGAATTTCAACCCCACTGGTCATTTTTACCTGTATCCGCTCAGGAACCACCGGCAAATTCGTTGGCAAAGGACTTATCTCCAATCGGCGCTTTTATCGACGACAAACTAGCTGAAAATGAACTAACCCTATCTAGTCGCGCGGAAGCACTCACACTCTTCCGGAGAGTTACCCTTGATCTTACCGGACTATCGCCAACACCAGAAGAAGTGTTGGCATTCCAGAACGACACTCGCGCAAATGCTTATGAAATTTGGGTTGACCACCTATTGGAAACCGATGCCTATGCCGAACATATGAGTGTGTCCTGGCTGGACCTGGCCCGGTATGCAGATTCTCAGGGAATGCACTCCGATGGGTACCGTTCGATGTTTCCCTGGCGGGATTGGGTAATTCAGGCTTTTAAAGAAAACATGCCATACGATCAATTTATACTCGAACAGGTGGCAGGCGATTTACTGCCGGAAGCATCGACTGATCAATTAATTGCGACAGGTTTTAATCGCAATCATCCGACCACTGCAGAAGGCGGAGTCGTCGATGAAGAATTTTTGAAAGAATATGCTCATGACCGGGTGGCTACCACAGCCACGGTTTTTCTGGGATTAACCATGGAATGTGCACGCTGCCACGATCACAAATATGACCCGATTACCCAAAAGGATTATTATCAGTTTTTTGCTTTTTTTAATCAGGTAGATGAAGTGGGTTTGACCGGAGACGATGGTAATTCCGGGCCCAATCTACTCTTACCCAGTGCCGAGATCAAGCTGCTTATTGATAGCCTTAAATTGATCGAAGATCAACTCATCGAAAACAGGAATAGTGACATTAATAAGATATCCCGTCAGAAGACATTCATTGATCAACTGCAGGCAGTTGAAAGTACATTAGGGGTAGATCGGCAGCTTCATTTGACTTTTGATCATTTACAAAACGGCATCGTTGACCATAATCAGTTAGTGAAGGCCTCTGCCGGCGTAGATATCAGGGAAGAAAGTGGAAAAAAGGTAATTAGATTTGATAGCGAATACGAGTATTTGACGCTGGAAAATATTGGTCTATTTGATTCGTACGATGCTTTCTCGGGCAGTGTTTGGATTCATCCCGAAAACCAGAAAACCAGTCAGACAATTTTTGGTAATAGCGGTCAGAAAGGCGTTTTCTGGCGAGGGTGGGATTTTATTTTGGACTCTTTAAACCGGCTGAACCTGCGTTTGATCCATGCCTTACCCCATGATATAGTGGCAGTATCGTCGGAGGACCCCATTCCGGTTAATACCTGGAGCCATGTTGCATTCACCTATGATGGATCAGGTAGGGCAGGGGGGGTCCGGCTTTTTATCAATGGTGAGTCTGCTCGGCTACAAGTAAATCGCGATCAGCTACAGAGGAGTATTTATCCCATAGCCTTTAACAAAGAAAAGTCCGATACTCCGTTGAGAGTGGGAAAAAGTTACCGGGCTTTTACCGGCGAGTATGGTATTTATGAAGGAATGCTGGACGAGCTGGCCATTTATTCCCGTTGCATCAGTGCTCTTGAGGTATTGCAGCTTGCGGGGCGATCAACCGACGTCAAAAAACTAATGATCGGATCCGGGGACGACAATGAAAGTCTAAATCAAGTGGTGGAATGGAGGTACAGTGTGCGTCCATCGCAGTCTGAGACCTTTCTGAAAGAGGTGCGTAAGAAAATCATGAACCTCTACGAGGAGGTTGAAGAGGTGATGATCATGCACGATGTAGCGGATGTCCGGCCTACTTATATTTTGCAAAGGGGCAACTACGATCAGCCCGGCCTGCTCGTTGGACCCGGTACACCCAAGTCCGTCTTTGCGTTTAAGCCCTCATTGCCGAATAATCGTCTGGGATTGGCCCGATGGTTGCTTGATCCGCAAAACCCGTTGACCAGCAGAGTGATCGTCAATCGTTACTGGCAACATTTTTTTGGAACCGGTCTGGTGCCTACGTCACATGATTTTGGGTTGCAGGGCCAACTCCCCACGCACCCTGAACTTCTAGATTATTTGGCATATCACTTTATTCAGGATGGTTGGAATCTAAAGAAACTGCTGAAGTCGATCGTCATGTCTGAGGTATATTGTCAAACATCCGCAACCAATGCCAAACTTCTTTCAATCGATCCCGGCAATACCTTGTTGTCCCGGGGCCCAAGTAAGCGGCTTACGGCAGAAATGTTGCGGGATCAAGCATTGCAAGCCTCCGGATTATTGGTCAAGTCAGTGGGTGGTCCCAGTGTAAAGCCGTGGCAGCCACCAGGGCTTTGGGAGGAAAAAACCAGCAGTACTCACATCTTACGTGCATATGAGCCAGACCAAGGAGAAAATAGATATCGTCGAAGTTTGTATACCTTCGTCCGGCGAACCTCCATGCACCCTATGATGGAAATTTTTGATGCTCCCACCCGCAGTGTTTGCGTGAGCAAAAGACAGGAGACAAATTCTCCTTTGCAGGCTCTGGTGCTGCTCAATGATCCGCAATTTGTGGAGGCGGCTTGTATTCTTGCACAGAACCAAATGAACACAAAATCGTCGGTCCCAGAAATGATCTCTGCCGCGTACTTACACTTATGTTCCAGAGAAATCTCAGAAAAGAAGTTGGACCAATTAAGCACTCTTTATGAGGAGGAATATGCCAACTTTAGTGATCGTAAACATGCCGCCCGGGACTATCTGGCTTCCGTTCAGTATCCACTTGAAAAAGACGTTAATCCCGCAGCCTTAGCCAGTCTCTCGCTCGTGGTCAATTCCATTATGAACCTTGATGATTTTTATATGAAACGTTAATGATCATCAGATTTTTTATTTCCAAAGTAATTCTATGCGTATAATCATTTGTTTTCTCTTTCTGGCATCTACAATAATCGTTTATACTCAATCCGACCTGCATCTTGAAAAAATCATGCACGGACCGGATTTTATCGGCCATTTACCCAGTGAACCATTTTGGTCTGAAGACAATAGCACAATTTATTTTAAGTGGAATAGAGACAGCTTACCTGACGAAGAACAATATCGATATCGTATTGATGGCTCACCAGAAAGACTGGAAATAAATGAGGTGAAGAATTTGCCGTCCGCGACAGGACAGTACAGCAGTGATTTTACAAAAAAAGTATACCAAAAAGGAGGAGATTTATTTATTGAAGATATCTACGCAGGTAACCGTCTTCAGATTACCAAAACACTGGATTATGAATCCAGTCCTGCTTTTTCAGCAGACGATCAGGCCATTATTTTCAAAAGAGATAACAATGGATTTTCCTGGTCGATACAAGACGGGAGTCTTCGTCAATTGACCCAGTTTATTAAGGGTAAAGAAGATGAGGAAAAAGACTTATCCGGGCAAAAAGGTTGGTTGGAAAAAGATCAGCTGGAGCACTTTTTAATCCTCAAAGAACGTAAGGAAAAAAAGGAATGGAATGAAGAACTGCACGATAAATTAAGACCTCAGTATCCCCGAAAAATTTTCCTCGATGATCATGATTTGGCTGGATTTGAAGTGAGCCCGGATTTGAAGTATGTCGTGTACCGTTTACAAAAAGATGCAAAGGATAAGGCAACCATAGTGCCAGACTATGTCACCCAAAGTGGATATGCGACTGATCTTCGTGCACGTGCAAAAGTGGGAGATGCTCAACCTGTTTATAGCTCATATGTATATGATATCCAGGCAGACACGGTAATTAAAATTGAGACAGAGCAAATTCCCGGTATTTATGAAAAACCAAAATACTTTAGTGAATACCACCGGGGTGATGAAACCTATGTCGACACTTTTGAACTGCCCCGTCCAGTCATCATCAATGGTCCCGTCTTTAATCAGGACGGTTCCAGAGCGGTGGTTGTCATCCGGTCACAAGACAACAAAGATCGTTGGATAATGTCAGTGGATCTTACCCGGGGGAAGTTGCAGTTGATCGACCGGCAAAGAGATGAAGCCTGGATAGGTGGTCCCGGCATTGAAGGATGGAATTCTTCCCTGGGGAATATTGGGTTTTTGCAGGGTGGTAACAGCCTATGGTTTCAATCGGAAAAAACGGGTTACTCACATATTTATATTTACGATTTTCTCACCGGAAAAACCACTGCCCTCACTTCCGGAGAATTTGAGATTTTGGATGCTAAACTATCCCGGGATCAGAAGTTCTTTTATGTACAAGCCAGTAAGGAAAATTCTTTTGAAAATCATTTTTATAAAATAAGTGCAACAAGCGGAATCTGGTCTAAGATCACGACGGGACCTGGTAATCACCAGGTAGCTATTTCGCCGGATGAATCACGGCTCGCCGTCCTTTATTCTTACAGCAATCAACCCACAGAGCTTTTTTGGATGGACAACCAGGAGGGTGCCGAATTGCGAAAGATCACCAATTCTACCACGGCAGAGTTTAATAATTACAATTGGCGTGATCCCGAAATTATCCATTTTAAGGCGCGTGATGATGTAATGGTTCCAGCCAGAATTTATAAACCTGAGGCCGGTAGAAAAAATGGCGCCGCAGTTATTTTTGTACACGGTGCCGGATATTTACATAATGTGCATAGGTGGTGGAGTAGTTATTACCGGGAATGTATGTTTCACAATTTTCTAGCGGATCAGGGTTATACGGTTCTGGATATTGATTACCGCGGCAGTGCTGGTTATGGTCGTGATTGGCGGACGGCTATCTACCGGTTTATGGGTGGAAAAGATCTCGATGACCAGGTTGATGGTGTCCGGTATTTGATTGAAAATCAAGGAATCGAAAAGGAAAGAATCGGCATTTATGGTGGCTCTTACGGTGGTTTTATTACACTTATGGCTCTATGCACCAGTCCGGGTACTTTTAGTTGTGGTGCGGCCTTACGCAGCGTAACCGACTGGGCCCACTACAATCATGGTTATACATCGAATATATTAAATACTCCTGTTGAAGACAGCATCGCCTATCGGAGGAGTTCCCCGATTTACCATGCGGAAGGACTGCAGGGTAATCTGGTGATGTTACATGGAATGGTAGATCGCAATGTGCATTTTCAGGATGTAGTCCGTATGTCACAACGTTTTATCGAATTAGGAAAAGATGATTGGGAACTGGCTGTTTTCCCCATGGAGGACCATGGATTTATTGAAAGCAGCAGTTGGGTTGATGAGTATAAGCGCATTTATCGCCTTTTTGAAAAAAACCTGAGGGAATAATCTGAAGAACGGGTCTAAGTTCTGGATTCTATTTATTTAGCTTTATTTTAGTCTGCTATGTGTAAATTCTGTTTTGTATTAGTTTTCATCAATTTAAATCTTGGCTTGTTCGCCCAGTCATTTAACGTCGACGTCTCCGATTCGGTGGAAATACTGATTGACCACTGGGGCGTACCTCACATTTACGCAAAAAATGAGGCTGATTTATTTTTTGCCCAGGGATTTAATGCTGCCAGGGACCGGCTTTTTCAATTTGAAATCTGGCGTAGGCAGGCGACCGGTACCGTTGCCGAAATTTTGGGGAGAAAAGAACTTAAGCGTGATATTGGGACACGACTTTTTAAGTTTCGCGGGAATATAGATGAGGAGTTAAATCATTACCACCCAAAAGGCAAAATAATTATTGAGTCATTTGTGGCCGGTGTAAACAACTACATCGACTGGATTCTCCGGAATCCTGAACGTCTTCCGGTTGAATTCCGGATACTAAAAATAGAACCTCAACCCTGGACCCCAGAGGTCGTTATTTCCCGTCACCAGGGTTTGCTGGGTAATATCGAGGATGAGTTGGATATCGGGCGGCTGGTTCATCTCATTGGCAAAGAAAAAACCAAGGAAATCCTGTGGTTCCATCCCTTTGAACCAAATTTGAAAATTGATAAGAAAATTGACGGCGGTCATTTATTTAACGATATCCTCGAACTGTACAAAGCTTACCGAAAGCCAGTAAAATTTGATCTGACGGATATTGGATTGATCGAAGATCGCTTGGATGTCCATACGGATGGACTGGGTTATCGACGGTCCATACTTGCGGATGAAACCATGGGGTTGGGCAGTAATAATTGGGCGTTAAGCGGTTCACGTACCCAAAGCGGATACCCTATATTGGCCAACGATCCGCATCGTACGGTGGCTGTGCCATCTTTGCGATATATGAGTCACCTGGTCGGCCCGGGTTGGAATGTGATCGGTGGGGGAGAACCAGAGATTCCCGGAATTTCGATTGGTCATAATGAATATGGGGCCTGGGGTCTGACGGTATTTGCCACCGATGCTGAAGATCTATATGTCTATCGATTGAATCCGGAAGATGCAAATGCTTATTGGCATGATGATCATTGGGTGTCTATGCAAACCATAGAAGAAGAGATTCCCGTGAAAAATAGTGATCCTGAAAGGGCCATTTTACATTACACGATACACGGACCTGTGGTTTATGTGGATAGTGTGGCCAATATTGCCTACGCCGTTAGATGCGGCTGGCTGGAGCCAGGAGGATCTCCCTATCTGGCGAGTTTAAGGATGAATCAAAGCATAGACTTTGAATCATTTAGAGAAGCCTGCAATTTTAGTCATATTCCCGGAGAAAATATGGTTTGGGCAGATCCGGCAGGTAACATTGGATGGCAAGCCGTCGGGATCGCTCCCATTCGAAATCATTTTAGTGGCCTGGTACCAATACCTGGTGATGGAAGCCATGAGTGGCAGGACTACCTGGAAATTAAAAAGAAACCAAACTCTTTTAATCCCCCTTCCGATTATATTATAACGGCTAATGAAAATCTTATTGACCTCAACTATCCTTATCCCGAAGCCGTGGGCTACGAGTGGTCCGATCCGGTCAGAGGTGATCGCATTGCTGAATATTTTGAACAGGGAAGAAAAATGACAATGACCGACATGATGCAGTTGCAAAATGATCATCTGTCGATTACGGCCCGAACCATAATTCCACTACTTAACGATTTAAGATCTCCCGATGTAGTAGTCGAAAAGGCTAGGAAAATGTTAATTGATTGGGACTTTATATTGGATATTAGTTCTATTGAAGCAACGATTTATTATCAATGGGAAAGAGAATTAAAGGACCGTATCAAGCAAATCAAAGTTCCGGAAGCGGCCATCAAATATATTGGCTCCTTACAGAACAAAAAAGTGGTTGATTTTTTGATTTTTCCCGATGGTGATTTTGGAAATAATCCAATCCAGGCCCGCGACCAGGTCTTGCTAGATTGTCTCGCCAGCGCGGTAGCTAAAATCACCGGGAAATTGGGATCGGATATGAATAATTGGAAATATGGTCAAGCTGATTTTAAACATGTCATGTTGACCCATGCATTGAGTGAAGTGGTGGATTCGACTACATCAGCACGATTAAATGTGGGACCCGCACCCAGAGGTGGTAATGGCACCACGGTGGGAAGCACATCAAATAACTTGCGACAGTCAACCGGTGCCACTTTCAAAATAATAGTTGACACTGAGGATTGGAATCATACGCTGGCCATTAACGCTCCGGGGCAATCAGGGAATCCGGATGATCGGCACTACCGGGATTTGTTTGACCTCTGGTCAAAGGATAAATATTTTCCACTCTACTTCAGTCGTTCGAAAGTGGAATCGGTTTTGGATAAGAAATTGGTTTTAGTACCAAAATGATCATCAGCAGAAAACAAGCACAGGCCATCGCCCTGTATGCCGCAGCTCTATCAAAAAGTACACCTTTCGGAAGTGGTAAGAATGCTGTATTTAAAGCATTGAATCATCTGGGATACGTGCAGATCGACACAATCTCGGTCATTGCCAGGGCACATCACCATGTGCTGGCAACGCGTGTCTCCAATTACCAACCTAATTACCTAAGCAAACTGCAGGAAGAACAAAAAATATTGGAGTACTGGTCACATGCCGCTGCCTACCTGCCTATGACCGATTACCGCTTTACTCTTCCTTTGAAAAAGTACTTTGGCGATCACAGAGATCCCTGGCCTAAATCGGATAAGAAGTTAATGCAGCAAGTTTATGATAGGATAAAAACGGAAGGCCCATTGATGGCACGGGATTTTTCTGGAGACCGCATGCGCAAGGGTGAAGGCTGGTGGGATTGGAAACCCGCTAAACTTGCCCTGGAGCGGCTTTTTTTAGAGGGTAGTTTAGTCACAGTGGGTAGAAGTGGATTTCAGAAAATATATGACATCCCTGAAAACGTAATTCCCAGCGAAATTGATGTATCGATGCCTTCAAATATCGAGTTCGCAGAGTATTTAATAAACCGGGCTTTGCAGTCTTTGGGTATTGTGACCGTGAATGAAGTATGTTATTTACGCAAAAACATTAAGGTAGACGTGAAAAAGGTGCTTAGTAGTATGGTGAAAAGAGGACAGGTTGTGAGGGTTGGAGTGCATGGCCTGGCAGGGCAGGAATATTTTGTTAGTAAAACAAATTTGGACCTTAGTTTCAGGGTTCAGAAAAAATTGCATCTTCTTTCGCCATTTGACAATTTCACCATCCAACGAAACCGGCTGCAACAGCTTTTTAATTACGATTATCAAATAGAATGTTATGTTCCGAAGACAAAAAGAAAATGGGGCTACTTTTGTCTGCCGATTTTATATGGTTATCATTTCATCGGTAGGGTCGATGCAAAAGCAGACCGTAAAGCCGAGGAATTGATTATCCAAAGCATTTATTTGGAAAATGATAAGTATAAGTCTATTCCACTCTCTCAATGGTATGAGGCCATTGATGAATTTGCTAAGTTTAATAAATGTACGAGAGTTAAAATTTTGACTGGTAATGATAAAGAATTTGTCACCACATTAAGATCTAAATTCTAATTGCGATTAGATTTTTTCTCAACCCAGGCTTTTAAAGGTGCATGATTGTAAGCATCGGCTATAAATTTCCACGATCCGTTTTCTTGCTTCTGTAATACAGTTATGAACTTGCCAATATTCGTACTCTTGATCGAATCACTTTGGAATCGTTTAAATTGGAAATAACCTATGGGTACCTCTATTTACCTCTGAATGTGGAAAAATTCATTAAGATGCAAGCCAAACAAGGCTGGAGGAATGAAGATGGCCGTTGCTATCTGACTGACCCGTCTGCTGTAGCATGCCGGGCAGGCGATCAACGAAGTATGGCAGAGCATAATATTGAATAAATTTTCATAGAAAATTGTTTTGACCATGAATG
>JABDLW010000598.1 GCA_013001805.1 Saprospiraceae bacterium
AACCGGGGTGGCCTATAGCCTCTTGTTCCGCCCCGGATTCTGCCGGATGCTCGACAAACATGTACGTTCCACTGGCAAGTGATCTTAATGCCTTAATAAATTGTTGAACTCTGATTTCCGGTGCCATCCGATTATCGCCCTGATAAGGAAATCGTCTAACATCTTTTTCCTGAGGAAAAATATCTAGATTATAGTCCCTGGCTATTCTTTCAAACAATTCTTTTGTTTCCTCACTGAGATTTGAGCAGCCCATATGGGCAGAAAAATGAGTTAGATTGGGAATATCATTTTTAGCTATCTCTATCTGCGCACGTACTTCCTTTTCAATTTCGGCCAGGTCATATTGGTGCTCCTGCAATGCCTTACCCGGCAATGCAGCATTTGTCCAAATCATGGGATAGAAATAACCTCGCTCATCCACAAGCGAAGGCACATCGGTGACCGGTCTCCATTTGATATTCGTCCACTCACTGGTCAGGGTTATATGGATACCTACATCTATTTGTGGAATCTCAGCAAGCATCGCAACAGCTTCAGGGTACCATGGAGTCGGTACCATAATCTCTACCGATGTGGCGATGCCTTCTTTGACAGACCTTACTATACCTAAGTTGGTGGCATGTGAACAACCCATATCATCAACACGGATGATGAGACGGATTGGTCCTTCTTCACCCTGTGCTCCCAGCATTGAAAATTGGAACATTAACCCATATAAAAAGAATAGAAAGCCTTTCATTATTTTCATGGTCAGTTGTTTTGCTTTTTTTATCGCAACCTGAAAAAGTAGTTAATTATATGTAATAAAATCTTTGGGTGATGCCGAATGTAGGACAAAAACTTTGAGAAAAGGGACTAAATGTCCCAGGCAGACGGAAATTTACTGCCAGGTGCCCATGTGCACGACGATGTCATATCGAGTCCTACTCCCATTACATTTTAACTATTATATTCTTCATCGAAATCTTACCAAATTATAAAGGCCCTCTCCCTTGCTCAGACGGGAGAGGACCTTATGGTGTTGTTCAGTTTTGGTATTAAGTTGCGTAGAACCGTCTTTCAGCTATGGCATGATCGCCAGCTGAGACTATATTTTTAGGAACAATTCATTTATCTTATAAATACCATGCGTTTGGTGTTTTGATAATCGGAAGTCCGCAATTGGTAGTAATAAATTCCCCCAACGGAAAATAGATCACGCGAAACAGAAATTTGATTGACCCCATTGACAAATTGACCGTGAATGGATTTTAGAATCTGACCATTTATGTTGTAAATAATTATATCCGCTTCCATATTTTTGGGGAGATTGAAACTTATGATCGTTTCTGAGCTAAATGGATTCGGATAATTTTGCAACAGCTGAATTTCTTCTGCGATGTCCGGGGCCTCCTGAACCAACTTCAACGGAATTTCTATGTCTAGAAATGGATCATCATGTGACTTTTTCATTTGATTTCCCGGCATACTCGTTTGTAATTCTGTTTGCGATTCCATTACAGAAAAGACTGAATCTGAGCTTTCGGCCGGGCAGCCGGTATTGCTCCTGATTATAGCAACCAAATCACAATAGTCAACGGTACCACTAGGCCAGGAAATAACCCAAAGACGAACAATTTCCGTTCCGGTATGGACGCAGCCTAACTGCAGACTGTCGGCATCTTCTTGCCAGGTATCGTCATCTATTCCGTCCTTTAGCTCCAGTCGAAATTCCAGACTGGTGTCGTTACAGGCTACCCGACTGCTCCGATCGTATTCACTTGCCCACAAAGTGACCATGGCCGTATCGACAATGCCATTTTGATCAAGGTCCATGGGATTTAATCTTGCGGTAAGTGACGTAATACAAATTGCGGTTGGTTTTTTGACCGTTAATACTGAAAAATGGTAGAGACATTCAGCTTCATTATTACAGTCATCTTTGACAACAGCCTTTACTTTGTAATCTCCGGGTTGTAAGCCGTCAACAGATACGTCAAAGGATGTCTGTGGCAAAGCAAATTGTTTGCTCTGATAATCCTGTATCAACAATGGTGACTCGGTACTATCTAAACGGTATACACCCCAATAATAAGATGTAATGCCACAGGAGTCTTGCATTTCTACGTTGGCCCGCAAATTAAAAAGACAATCTCCCACTTCGATGGTACCACCATCTTCAACCGGGCCATTGATCTGACAGACCGGTGGCATGGTATCAATCAGGAATATATGCTGCACAAAACTATCAATGTCCAGAGTCACATCATGGTACCAATGATCATCGACCGGTTGTCCCTCACACCAATCCATATAATACCAGGTTCTTTGTATTTTATAACACGCGGCCTCACCACCCACTATTTTGAAGACTTTATCGTCATAACCGACACCTACCAGGCGGCAATTATCATCAAATCGGTAGCGTAGCCATCCCGTGCGATCAGGATGTGCAGCGCCGGCAACCTTTCCGGACCCATCTCCGGCATACTGAATTCCACAGGATACCAACTCCTGATCAGGTGGCACATCAAACATATGGCCATCAAGACCGCATTCGTTGTAGATCCTGATTCGCTGAGTGCGGGTAACTGTGTCTGGGAGGTGCTGTTTTTTCAGTTCCTCCGGTACTTCACTATTCTGGTACCAGGAAGTTGGGCAACCCTGCCAAATCTTAAACTTGCGATAAATGTAGCCTTCGCCACAATGATCAATTTCACACCAAATCTCCTGCTTGCAATCGACATAATTAGCACAATTGGCCAATACTAAACCATGAGCAAAGGTATCGAGTACTGCTTCATAGCCACAATCATAAAGGGTGTCGGATTTCCAGTAATAACCTAGATGTTCGTCAAAGTACCGTCTTTTGATAATGGTGTCGATCTCACAATAACAAGCTGAATCAACAAAAGGAATATAGTCCGCCACTTGATTTCCGTCTTCATCTAAATAGTTGCCATAGGGCCCTTTCCAAACTTTTTGATAGCCACCGAATATAGAATCCAGGGCACCCAAGGCAACTTCGTCTTTTTCTTTAGCTAAGTCGATGATAGACTCTATACTCAGTGGAATATTTTGACCTTCCAGATAATATCTGGGAGTACGATAAATCTTACATGTGATATCAATATCTTCAATTTCTTTGACAATCTTCGCGGGCACTTTGTCCTCCACCCAGACCTGAGTCCAAGCTGTTGACCAATTGCACCAATAGTCCATAACCAGGATTTCAACAGTCACCGAACCACAGGCATCGGTACAGTCGAAAGGTACTGCATCACTCCAACCACCTCCAATTCTCTCATAAGTCTGCAGCAAGCGATCATCAACTCTAAAATCTTCTTGTGGGTCTACCGCATCACCTTCCCGGTACGGATCAGGATGCAGAGCTACCGGGAGGAAATAATCCATGACTGTTGGTAGGCATTCATCAATAATTTCTTTGGTTCGCTGATCCGTCAGCTCGTAAGGATGCTCAACACAATGCTGGGTAGCGCGTTTGATCAAATCATAAATCCAAGAATTATAAATTATGTTGGTGCATGATCCTCCATCTTCCCGCAACCAATCCAGGATTTTGCTATAATGAGCTTCCACTTCAGATATATCTTTGTCAGGCTCGAGATATGCTTTCCATAAGGTATCGCCATGCGTGGTCACACAAATAGAATCAATGCTATCGCACAGATCGATACACGATTCGTACCAATCAGACCGCCGCACCAGAAAGAGATTGACTTCACAATTGTCAAAGCTACCCTCATCAAAATCTTTTGCCGGTAGCCAGACCTTCTTTTCTGACAAACTAACAGTAATTCCCTTATCTACTACAGCGGTAGGCCTGACCCGATCCTTGACCAGAATGTAACAAGTATCAATCGATGTATTATGGCAACTATCCTGAGCTTCATAAATGATAATATAGGGTTCGGCACGATGATGCAAAGCTGCCCGTTCATGTGATTCATAACATGAGTCTACAGGATTATAAGTCAGGACGTAGGTACCGATCTCAGGAATCCGTGCTTTGACCTGCTTGATACCCGACCAGTCATCATATGCTCGTACCGGTGGTATGTAGGCATGGGCAACACAATCGTGTTGGGATGTCGTGATCACAGGTAATTGTTTAATGGTGGTGGTCGCTGCACCTGCTAATCCATCTGTTGACCTCTGTGTAAAGCAAAATGTATCACCGGATCGTAGTTCGAGAATCTTATAACCATTTTGATAGACGGGTCCCGAC
>JABDLW010000625.1 GCA_013001805.1 Saprospiraceae bacterium
GATCAGATCGATGGGTAATTAAAAATAAACTTAGAGCCTACTTGGTCACTTCCAATAGGCTGGTGTGGCTGAAACTGCGAAAATCAACCTGGCTGACGTTAGATACTCCTTGCTCCTCCATGTATACACCGTAGATCACATTCACCGCCGCCATGGTAAGCTTGTTGTGTGTAACAATGATAAACTGACTACGTGAACTGAAGTTGCGAATGATGTTATTGAATTTTTCAATATTGCTATCATCCAACGGGGCATCAACTTCATCAAAAATGCAGAAGGGCGCGGGTTTCAGCAGGTATAAGCCAAACAGCAGAGCAATCGCCGTCAATGTTTTTTCTCCTCCGGAAAGCTGACTAAGGGTTTTGGGACGTTTACCTTTAGGTTTAGCTATGATCTCAATTCCAGAAGTGAGAGGGGCTTCCGGCTCAAGCAGGATCAAATCACAATTATCATCCTCGGTAAATAAACTGCGAAAAACTTCGATGAAATTTGCCCGAACTTGCTCGAAAGCTTCCATAAAGCGCTCGGTAGCCGTATTTTCAATCTCTTTGATGGTTTCCATAAGAGAGTCCCGGGCCTCGGTAATATCGTCTCGTTGAGCACAAATTGACTCATAGCGTTCCAGCATTTCATCATATGCCTCCAGTGCCATAGGGTTAATCTCTCCATAGTTTTGGATACGTCCCCGCAGTTTTTCGACTTTGGCATCCAGTTCTTCAAGGTTCACTTCCAAATCGGGCTCGTGCTCCTTGAGTAACTCCTGGAGGTCGATCGCGAATTCGATTTTAAGTCTTTCACCGACATTACTCATCTTAAATTTAACCTCGTTGAAGGTATCTTTCAACTCATTAATGAGCTGTTGCTGGTCATTTTGCTTACGATGAGTGATCCTTATCTGGTCTTCCAGGGCGGAGATTTCGCCCCTCGCCTCATAGTAGGATTGCTCCAGGCCGGAAAGATCTGACTCCTGAGATTTACGCACTTCGTAGTAGGAACGCAATGCAGTGTCTAAACCCGACCATTTTTGGTTAAGTTCCTCGTGCTCCTTCTCAATTTCGATGATGGCATTTGCGTCTTCCTCAAGCTGTCTCTTGAGATCTTGCGTCTGCTGGCGGTTATATGCCTCCTCTCGTTCTATAGATTGCTTGCTGGCCTGATGTTTAATTAATTCGATATTTTTTTGGTTGACCAAGGCATTTTGATTGGCGAGTTTAGTGGCGATTTCTGTAAATGAATGGTCAACAGATACCATTTCTTCATGTTCCTTTTCAACTTCTACTCGAAGGACCTCAATCTTTTCCTTTAAGATTATTTCTTCTGAGCCTAAGATCTCAAGACGGTTCTGTAAATCGTGAATGGAGGCATCTGTTCCCGTTTTTAGATCCTGAAAATGTTCCTGTCTTGATTTGAGATAAACTTCCTCTCGCTTTAGTTCCTCTACTCTTTTCCTTTCCAGATCCAACTCCTGGCCATCTTCTGCTTCTTCCAGTAAGGACAATTTGTCATTAATCTCATCTAGTTTCGACTCTTTCTTTTCGGCTTTGGCTTTGAGTTCCTTTAACACCTCCTCCAGTTTCTTAAGGTACTTCTTGCGTCCTAATTTTTTCCCTTCGAAAAGGCCAACCGATCCGCCGGCGACACTATGCTTTCTCCGGATAAATTGACCATCAACTGACAATATGGTTACCTCTGAGTCTGCATAGGTTACATCCAATCCGTCCGGGCTATCTACGATATAGACATTGTGCAGGAGATAATCAACTACCCGACGATATTTTTCCTCCACCTCGACCACCTGGATAGCCAGCTCGGCTTGATCAAGTGGTGTGGCTGATGGCATTATATCGGAAAATGCCTCAAGTACAAAGAAGTTTGCCCGACCTTTCTGTGCATTTGACAATAATTTGATGGCCACTGCGGCATCGGCCATGGTATCTACGACATAGTGGTTAAGGTAGGGTTCCAGATAGTTTTCAATGGCGATCCGGTAGTTTTCCGAGCAGTAGATGAGATCGGATAGTAAGGGAACATTTTTTGCCCACTGATCCGATTTGTTGAGAAATTTTATACTATCCGGGAACCCCTCTAACTTATCAACCAGATTTTTTATCAGATCGTACTCATGCTGTTTCGCGTCATGCTGTCGATTAATGTCGTTGAGGGCGCGATTTAACTGGTCTTCCTGCTCTTCCAGATGAGCCCTCGCCACTTGTCTCTCCAACTCCTCACTTTCCAGTTTCCCGATCAGTTGCAATTGCGCTTCAAGTCTTCCATTTAGTTCTTCAAGCGATTTTTCAATCGCACGGTATTCCTCACTTCGGTTTCTGATTTGTTCCTCCACCTTTTCCAGTTCCCGCACTGCACTTTGCCGGTTGGTATCATTGACCACCAAGCTTTTTTCTATCGCAACCAATTCATTCTGCTTTGCACGATGTCCTTGCATAATCTGGTCAAGGGCATCTTTGGTACTACCGTGACCGGATTGTATTTTATCCAGATGTTCATTGGCCTGCGTCAATTCCTCTTGCAATAGTTTTTCTGCAACCTCGACCTTCTTCAATTCTGAAGCATGATGTTTCGAGCTTTCTGTCAGAGTGACAATACGCTCTTCGTTGACCTTCAAGCGGTTTTCTGTGTTCTTTTTGTTTTGCGACAGAAATTCCTGCTTCTGCTCGATGATCTTTTTATCATTCTCAGCGGTTCTGATATTTGAAATCAACTCATTCATGGTCCGCTGGAAATCACTCAAAGACTTTTCTTTGTCGAGATGTTTTTGCTTGAGGGCTTCCAGGTCGGCCTCCAGTTGCCGGATTTTGACATCCAGGCTACGATAAACATCGTGCTCCTGCTCAATCCGGCTGGAGAGGCTTTGATAACTCTCTTTCAGGTCTTTGATTTTGATCACTGAAAGCTGGATACTAAGATCTTTGTATTGTTCTTTCAGGTCAAAATATCTTTTCGTACGCCGGGCCTGTTTCTCCAGTGTCTTCAGGTTGCCTTCTATCTCAAACAAAAGATCCTCCACGCGGTCCAAATCAGCTTGGGTAGCGTTAAGTTTATTAAGTGTTTCGGCTTTTCGAGTCTTATATTTGGATATTCCAGCTGCTTGTTCAAACATTTTGCGCCGGGCATTTTCCTTATCTGCCAGTATATCCTCGACCATGTTGAGAGCAATAATCGCATATGAATTTGAACCGATGCCGGTATCCAAAAAAAGTGATCGGATGTCTTTTAAGCGGCAGACAACGTTGTTCAATCGATACTCACTTTCTCCGGAGCGATAAAGGTAACGGGCAATAGTCACCGTCTGATACTCAGTTGGCAGTAGGTTTTTGGTGTTTTCGAAGGTCAAAGCAACATAGGCCACACCTCCCGCTTTCCGTTTTTTAGTGCCATTAAAGATCACATCGGACATCTTATCCAGGCGAAGATCCTTGCTTTTTTGTTCTCCTAAAACCCAACGGATGGCATCAACCAGATTGGATTTCCCCGCACCATTGGGCCCCACAACGCCTATTACATCTTCGTTAAAGTGAATGATGGTTTGGTTGGCAAAACTCTTAAATCCTTTTATTTCTAGTGTCTGTAGTCTCACGCGGGCAAATATAGATTATTTAATCTGCTCACCATATGAGAACATATCCACATGTGTGCAAAACTCACATTTGCAAATGTTTCCATTTTTCACCAACCATGTAATAATGCACCAGCAAGATCAGTGGTATCCAATAGAAAATTTCGATCATCCACGCAGTGACCAGACCTACCTGCAGATAGTTGACCAAAATATAAATACAGGCGACATAAAATAAGGCACAGACCACCTGAATCTGAAGACCAGCAAAGGTGGCACCGGTTCCGGCCATACCATTAAAGTAAATTCCTCCAATGGAAAAAAGCGATAATATGATAAATAATACATAGAAGATCGGCTGGGCATCGACAAAAAGAGACATATCCTCGGAACCCAATAGAGGATACAAGATGTATTGGGGAAAAAGTAGGACAGGCATGGCAAAAATCAATGTACTTCCCAGGCAGATAATCATCGTCTTCTTTATCGTTTCCATTACCTTGGTTTCCTGATGTTGGCCAATAAAATTGCTTACTAACGTATTTACCCCCACAGAATAACCCCAACAGGGTATACTTAATACCAGATAAACTACGCGGCCTAAATTACTCACAGCCAATTCTCTTTCACCCATATTTTCGATTATGGAGAAGAAGAAAAACCAACTTCCCAAACCCACCACTGCCTGTGCCACAATCGGACTAGCGATGCGTAGAATGTTTTTTATTAAACGAGAATCAATCTTTGGGATCTTTAGGAGCCGAAAAGGCTTTAGTTTGTGATCCAGGAACATATAGATGCTAAAAACAACCAATGCTGCCAGCTCAGCAAGACTGCTTGCCAAACCAGCCCCTGCAATACCCATCTCCGGCAGCCCCCAATGACCGAAAATCAAACCGTAGTTCAGTGCGATATTTACCACGATCAATACTACTGTATCGTACAAGATGATTTTAGTCCGGGCAATTCCGGTATAAAAGGCAATTAGGGAAACTCCGATAAATGCGGGAAAAATCCCATAAATCCGATATTTCAGGTACTCAAGACTTTTCTGATAGATAACTTCCGTCTCAACAAACAGCCGAAAGAGGTATGGACATAAAAATACCACAATCAGGAAAAAGAAAATACCCAGCAAAATCTCAAAATAGAGCATGGCATAAAAATTACCGCCTGCCTGCCGGTAATCTCCTTCCCCGGTTCTACGCG
>JABDLW010000656.1 GCA_013001805.1 Saprospiraceae bacterium
CCTTAGTGATGCTGGAGGCCATCCGCGATTTTTATTATCAGACGGGAAAAAAAATAGGAATGAAACCAGCCGGAGGCATCAGTAATGCCAAGCTGGCACTGCAATATTTGGTGATAGTAAGGGAAACTTTGGGCGAAGGATGGTTGAATAATACGTATTTCAGATTTGGCGCCAGCAGTCTCGCCAATGACTTATTAATGCAAATAATTAAGCAGGAGACGGGAGTTTATCAGAGTATGAATTATTTTTCAAAAGATTAAGGAATGGCCAAGTCGAAAAAGAAAATGTCGCCCGCTTTAGATTTCAATACTCAATGGAGGTATAAGCCCGCTCCGGAAAATTCCGATCATATTCAAATTCAGAAAGCGTATGACCTATTTATTAATAATGAATTTATTCCGCCGGTAAATGCTGATTATTTTCCCACGATCAATCCAGCAACGGGAAAAAAGATAGCTGATATTGCGCAGGCAGAAAACATAGATATAGATAAAGCAGTAGTGGCAGCCAGCAAGGCTCTTAAAGCATGGCAGAAAATCGGCGCCGTAGAGCGAGGTAAATACCTTTTTCGAATTGCCCGATTGATTCAGGAAAGAGCTCGTGAATTTGCAGTGATTGAAAGTTTGGATGGAGGTAAACCCATACGCGAAAGCAAAAATATCGACATTCCACTGGCAGCAGCTCACTTTTTTTATCACGCCGGATGGGCCGATAAATTGCAATATGCTTTTCCCAATCAAACACCGAAACCAGTAGGTGTAGCAGCTCAAATCATTCCCTGGAATTTTCCTTTACTTATGGCTGCCTGGAAAATAGCACCCGCTTTGGCAACCGGTAATACAGTGGTTTTAAAACCAGCAGAAACCACCCCACTGACTGCCTTAAAATTAGCCGAATTAATCAGAGAATCCGGATTACCCTCAGGAGTCGTCAACATCGTGACTGGTGATGGGAGTGCCGGAGCCGCTCTGGTTGATCACCCTATGGTAAATAAAATTGCATTTACTGGTTCTACCGAAGTTGGTAAAATAATTCAGCGCAAACTTGCCGGATCCGCAAAAAAATACACCCTGGAACTTGGTGGGAAAGGAGCCAATATAATACTGGAAGATGCAGCGATTGACCAGGCAGTAGAAGGAATCATAAATGGTATTTATTTTAATCAGGGACATGTCTGCTGTGCCGGCTCCCGGTTATTTGTTCAAGAATCCGTCGCCGAGCTTGTGGTGCGAAAATTGAAAGATCGCATGGAAACACTAGTCGTTGGTGATCCATTAGACAAGAATACAGACATCGGTGCAATCAATTCTGCCTCGCAACTCAGAACGATTAAAAAATACATTAAGAAAGGAATAAAAGATGGTGCCGAGCTATATCAAAGTAAATGCGCCATACCCGGTGGAAAGGGATATTGGTGCCGGCCTTCACTTTTTACCAATGTTTCACAGGCTCATACCATCGTTCAGGAGGAAATTTTTGGTCCGGTGCTAACGCTGCAGACTTTCCGTACGTTGGAAGAAGTACTCAACAAAGCAAACAATACTTTTTATGGATTATCTGCCGGCGTATGGACGGATAAGGGCGCTAAAATATTTACCATGACCAGAGGATTGCGTGCTGGGGTAGTTTGGGCCAATACGTATAATAAATTTGATCCTGCATCCCCATTCGGTGGCTACAAAGAGAGTGGAATAGGCCGGGAAGGTGGACTTCATGGTCTCGCAGGATATTTAAAATTTTAAGCAATGACTGAAGGGAAAAGTGGAAGTAAAATCAGTGAAGGTCAGACTAATGGCAGGGGTGGGGTGGACTCGGGTCAGAATCGTCTATCCGTCGCAAAGACCTATAAGATTTTTATTGGTGGTAACTTTCCGCGTACGGAATCGGGACGTTATCTACCCCTGGTACTTTCCGATGGTACGGTAGTGAATATTTGTAATTCGTCCAGAAAAGACTTGAGGGATGCAGTTGTAGCTGCCCGCAAGGCGCAGGACAGTTGGTCTTCGAGGAGCGCCTACAACCGTTCGCAAATATTGTATCGAATTGCTGAATTATTGGAAGGCCGAAAGTCACAATTCGTTGAAGAACTTGTCAAATTAAATGTGACCGCGAGCCATGCTAAAAAGGAAGTACTAAAAGCGATTGATACCATTGTATACTACGCGGGATGGTGTGACAAATATATTCAGGTTTTTAGCTCGGTCAATCCGGTATCTGGTTCCTATTTTAATTTTTCTATTCCTGAACCTACTGGTATAGTCGGGCTGCTATGTGATGAAGATGGTGGCTTGGTAGAGCTGGTTAGTGATTTATTACCCATCATTACCGGAGGTAATACAGCAGTCGTTCATGTGCCAATAGAATTGGCCACCATCGCTATAGATTTAGCTGAAGTGATTCAGACTTCGGATGTACCGGGGGGAGTAATAAATATGTTGCCCGGCGTTCGTGCAGAATTATTGCCACATTTTGGATCGCACCTTGATATTAACTCGGTTATTTACGCCGGAAGGAATGCAGAAGAGTTTCTGCAGTTGCAGTCATTAGGTGCAGATCATGTTTTAAGGATTGTGGATCGTCGTCCCGCACAGCGTCGTGAGTTGGGACCATATCAAATCATGGATACGCAAGAAATAAAAACGACTTGGCATCCTGTTGGTAAATAATCGAATTTAGCTTATTCGCGATTATTTCTTTACACTAAATTCGACAATTAAAGTAGAATGAGACTTTCTTCCCCTCCCATCCGGGAGTAATACTATTTTGGCGTATAGTACCAAATCGAGTTAGGTCAGCCGAAAATTTTTGATCTATGCTGAGAGTAGGTCTTGGTGTATGAGGAAGGCTTAAGTAACTTCATCGATGATCAGGGGTGCAACATCCGGCTTTGTCGAGGAGATTGTTACTGCTTCCCCAGCTACTTTTTTCGCCTGGTCCAGAGCAATTTGTTTGGAAGAATAAATGGTTAGAATAAGTTCGTTTATGTTTACGCGGTCTCCCACTTTTTTATGCAATAGTATGCCGGCTCCTAAATCAATCCTTTGGTCCTTGGTGATTCTCCCCGCACCGGATAACATCGATGCAATGCCGATTGATCTGGCATCAATACAGGAGATAAAGCCTTCTTTTTTTGCGTGAACTTCGCTCTGAAGTGAGGACACGGGCACTTCCTCAGGGTGATCTGCCAAATAGGGATCACCACCTTGATTTTCAATCATTCGCTTGAAATATTCCAGAGCACGGCCACTCTCCAATGACTTGGCCAGCTGTTCCCTGGCCACCTCCAAATCGGAAATTAAGCCTGACATAACCACCATTCTGCTGCCTAGTTCGAGACAGAGCTCTCTTAATTGAGTCGGACCCCTGCCTTGCATGGTGTATATTGCTTCCTTGACTTCAAGGGCATTTCCAACGGCATACCCCAGTGGAGCAGACATATCGGTGAGGACTGCCCGGGTATTTAATTTTAGGGACTTTCCCACTTGTACCAGTTTTTTAGCGAGCAATTTTGACCGTTCCCGGTCGGCAAAAATTGAGCCGGTGCCCACCTTTACGTCCAGGAGCAGGGCCGATGCTCCCGTTGCGATCTTTTTACTCATAATACTACTGACGATCAACGGAATGGAGTCAACCGTTGCGGTTAAATCCCGGAGTGCATACATCCGCTTGTCAGCCGGAACGAGCCCTTCTGTTTGACCGGATATCACCAAACCACTCTTTTCTACGGCATCGAGGATCTCACTATGTTCAAGATCAGATCTAAAGCCGGGGAAAACGGAAAGTTTGTCCAGCGTACCACCGGTGTGACCCAGTCCTCTCCCGGAAAGTTTAGCAGTTTTTACCCCGCATGCCGCTACCATCGGCATGAGAACCAACGATGTTTTATCCCCCACACCACCGGTACTGTGCTTGTCGAGCACCGGAGTTTTTAGATTGGATAAATTGATTTTTTTTCCCGAGGCAGCCATTTCAGAGGTCAAATCTGTTATTTCACGATCATTCATACCGCGGAGATAGATGGCCATTAATATTGCGGCGATTTGATAGTCAGGAGTTTCCGGATCACAAACGTACCTGATCAGCTCCGAAATGGAGTGCTTATCCCACACTCTACCGTCTCTTTTAACTCTGATGAGATCAATAATTGACATGCCAGATTATTGCGAAGTAGATCGAGCTAAATATATCGCCAACTCATTTAAGAACGCATTCATTTTCAAAGCTACTCCTTCCATGGTTTGCATGACTTCTTCATGGGTTAAGGACTGCGCGTTTCGACCGGCGGCAAGATTGGCGATTAGCGAAATGCCGGCTATCTGCATCCCGGCGTGTCTGGCTACAATGGCCTCTGGCACCGTTGACATGCCCACAGCATCCGCACCGAGACCGGCCATCATTCTGATCTCTGCCGGTGTTTCAAAGCAGGGGCCAGAGACAAAAATATAAATACCCCGGTGAGCCGTCAATCCAACTTCCCTGGCCAATGACTCAGCATAGTCGCCAATTCCCTTGTCATAGATGGTAGTGGCATCGGGAAACCGGGTGCCGAAGGAAGAAAGGTTGGGTCCGATGAGCGGGTTATTTTGCACAAAGTTAATGTGATCTTCAATGATCATCAGATCACCGGGCTGAAAATGTTCATTGATTCCTCCGGCTGCATTGGTAAGAAGAATCGTCTTGACACCCAGACGTTGAAAAACGCGGACGGGGATGCCGATTTCAGCCATGGTGTGACCTTCGTAGTAGTGAAATCGACCTTGCATGATAAGCACCAGGTGGCCTTTCAGATTTGCAATGACCAAGCGTCCTTGATG
>JABDLW010000012.1 GCA_013001805.1 Saprospiraceae bacterium
CCTTTTTTTCATTTACCCGAGAGCCAAGCTGGCTTGAGCGAATTGGGAAAATGGAAAAGGTAGAGCCGTGAGGCGCGACCCTGATCAAGTTTGGGTCTCACCCCATTTTAAGGATCAGCGTGAGCTAATCCTACCACCCCGACAGTAAGAGCCTCGTCGCCATGCGACGGGGCTCTTTTATCAAGTCTACAAATGTATAGAGCACAGATCCTACATTCTTCAGAACGTAATAGATATTATGTTCTAGGCGTATGAAACTGTGTTTGAAATATACGAAGGATTGGACGGCTCTATGTCATATTACAACGAAAAAAGAAGGCACAGTTCTATTTGACAATAATTTCCACAAGAGGTCTATCTTGACGGTCTCATAAAAACTCACCAGAAAAAGACAGGTTGGATAATCCACAAGAGATAATATGGAGATTAAAGAAAGAAAAAAGTAGCAAAAAAAACGTAATGATTATGTTGAAATATCTATTTTTTATTTTATCTGTCGAAAGGATTGAGGGCATTACAAAAGTCCTGATCAAAAGAATATTCAAATAGCGTACTTTTAAAGTTGTCTTTATATGATGGTTGGTACTAGCTTTATTCAAACCACTAGTGCAGCATTTCCGATATATGTGCTATTATGGGCGAGATTATTTTTTGCCAGATCAAAGAAGCGAAACCGCACATAACAGTAGCTATGTAAGGCTTTTGATGATGCAGAGCTGGTGAAAAAGGAGCCGGTTCATAGTATCATTTATTTAGGAAATGCTGCACTAGCTGGCAATTTCACCTTAAAATGCATTTGACCTATGTGGCTACAAATTCAGTGTGACTTGAAATTTGAGATTGGAGCACCCACACCATTCATCTTGATGTTGCGTCCGCGTAGTGGTGCACAGCAGTGGATATCAAGGGAAGAATTCCAAGTGGAACCAATGATTACCGTCACAGAGCATACGGATATTTATGGAAACCTTTGCCAAAGATTGGTCGCCCCTCCTGGCGACTTCGCCATACGAACTAATGCTGTTGTAAGCACGGCGCATCTGGTAGATATAAACCCTGGCGCCCCTTTAACTGAAATTCAGAATTTGCCTTACAATGTCCTCAGTTATTTGTTACCGAGCAGGTACTGTGAATCAGACCGATTCAATGAATTAGCCACTTCCATTACGGAAAATCAACTACCTGGTTATGACCAAGTGGCGACTATCGAAGCATGGTTACGCGATACCATCAGTTATATCCCGGGCAGCAGTGACTTTCCAATTTCTGCAGTTGAAGTTAACCAAAGGCAGTCTGGCGTCTGTCGAGATTTAGCCCATTTGGGTATTGCCTTATGTCGAAGTCTCAGCATTCCTGCCAGAATGGTCGTGGGCTACTTGCATAATTTGTATCCTATGGATATGCACGCTTGGTTTGAAGCTTATGTGAATGGACGTTGGTACACTTTTGATGCTACGCAAAGTAAACCTAAAGGGGCGTATGTGGCTCTTGGATTTGGCCGTGACGCAGCCGATGTTGCGGTTTATAATCAGTTTGGACCGGCGGTTTACCCTATACAGCAGTTAGTAAACGTAGAGGAGATAGCAACCGATAGGTAAAATCTGCTTATGGTATCATTGCTGTTTTTGGATTTCTGATGAATACTACCATATAAAATGGTGAAAGTTAACTGGAAGAGGGGTATTTGTGATCTTCGAATATCCCATGAAATTACATTTGCAGGTGAATAAACGTGTCTCAGAAAGTACTTCACATGTACCTTTAGTAATCGAGACCGAATTGCGTTGATTTCACATAATTCGACTCCTCCAGTAAGGGATCAATCTAAAATCTGTTTTCACTTTTTATCTATCTAACAGTTCCCTCTTTTTCGATTCAAATTCCTCCTTGCTAAGAAGTCATTCGTCCTTTAAATCACCAAGTTTCTCCACTGATTGCATATGTCACAACAACTTCCTGATCTATTGACAACATCATCGGCATCCACCTCTGCAAAGGTGCCTTTCGGCAAACCTCAACCTATCGATACCGGTTTTTTCTCCTTTTTAGCATGAGGAGTAAATAGAGGTACCCATAAAACATCTTGAAATTCTGACGAAAAACTAATACGTTAATCTACTAGACACTAAGCATAACTCATTAAATGAGTAAATTGGTTCTTTTGAACCTCACAATTATTATTTACCATGTTTCAAGAGGGGAGCCAATGGATCTTCGAAACCTTTAGGATCAGCCAATCCCTGCAGTACCGGATCGCGGCTACCCTCATTGTGATTGTCTCTCTCTTTTTGGTGCGGAGGGTGATTTTGTCCGTCTTTCGAAGCAAAATACAGGATGTAAAGAAGCGCTATAGTTGGGAAAAGAGTTCACTGTATTTCAGCTATGTCCTTTTTATCCTCATCGTCATTCCGATTTGGTTCCGCCAGTTACATGTCTTTGGGACGTTCTTTGGCCTCATGGCGGCCGGCATAGCAATCGTACTCAAAGAACCGATCCTGAACTTTTTTGGCTGGGTATATATCATCAGCAAAAAGCCGTTTGATATGGGCGACCGGATAGCGATCCAGCAAGTGGAAGGAGACATTCTCGATATCGGATTTTTCGAGTTTACTCTGCTGGAAATAAAAAACTGGGTGGACGCCGACCAAAGTACCGGCAGGATTATTCACATTCCCAACGGACTGGTATTCACCAAGCCGGTTATGAACTACAATCAGGCAATGAATTTTATCTGGCATGAAATTCCTTTCATGATCACTTTTGAATCCAACTGGCAAAAAGCAAAAGATATCCTTCTCAAAATTGAAGATGAAAAACTAAAAGCCCTCTCATCCGAAATAAAGCCGGAAATTGAAAAAGCCAACCGAAAATATTATGTCGAATACAATAAATTGGACCCAACCGTATATACGAGAGTAAAGGAAAATGGGGTCATGCTCACCCTGCGCTATTTATGTCCACCAAAACAAAGAAGAAATTATGAACAAATAGTCGTAGAAGAAACGCTGCGGCAATTTGCTAAGCATGCAGACATTCAGTTTGCATATCCCACCACACGGTTTTTTAAAGGGGAGGAGTACAATAAATGATCTATTTCGTTCTCTGACATAACTTCCCGCCTTCCTAAATCACGAAATGATTCAATCCATGAAGAAAATTTCCACTTACCTGATCGCTCTTTCCTTTCTCTGCAATGGATATTTTTTTAAAATCAGCTATGCCCAGGAAGATCTGACCCGCGAGCAGTATCTGGAGCGGCTTATGCAAGTGACCCCCGAGGATCTGACAGAGCCCAGTGGCGATCAATTACCGGGAACTGCACCAGCAAGAGTTTCTCCGGAAGATTTTTTATGGCGTGACTGGCTGACCCGCACCGGCGAACTCCCACCGGATTTTGATGAGTTACCTTCTTTACCATTCCTGCCAGATCCATTGATTATCGACGAGGGAGGACAGAATATCCCGGTGAAGACCATAAGTCAATGGCAATCGAAACGTGAGGAGATGAAAACGTTGGCTCAGCACTGGATTACCGGAACTCCACCGCCTGCTCCGGATAATCTGACGGCTGAATTGCTTTCAGAAAACAAAATCGGACCACTGATAGAGCGGAACTTGTTGTTGAAATTCGGTCCGGGTAAAAAGGCGCAGCTGCATGTGACGTTGTTGATTCCTCCGGGGGAGGGTCCATTTCCCGTGTTCATTTGTCCGTGGAAAAAGGACCGTTACGATTGGGTGCAAGCCGCTGTACGCCGGGGATATATCGGGTGTCGCTTTACGGCAACGGATCCCAAATATGGTTATCCTGATGATAGTGAGGCCTACGAGGAGATCTATTGGCCCGAATATGATTTCAGCACTTTGATGCGCTGGGGCTGGGCTGCCTCAAGAACCATCGACTATCTCTACACCTTGAATGAAGTTAATCGGGAACAAATTGCCCTCACCGGCTTGTCCCGCAATGGTAAAATGGCACTGTGGGCGGCGGCCTATGATGAGCGCATTAAAGCCGTGGTGCCAGTCAGTGGAGGTACTGGTGGCGAAAATCCCTTTCGCTATACTACCGACAAATACAACAGCGAAACCTTGTCTTTGCTAACCTGGGCCCGGCCGCATTGGTTGCATCCGCGACTAAGGTTATTTACGGGCTGGGAAAGTAAGTTGCCGGTCGACCAAAATTCGTTGATGGCATTAGTCGCACCGCGGGGTCTGATGCTGACTTCATCGGTTACTGAATCGGCTGGCAATCCCTGGGGCATTGAACAGGCCTATCACTCCGCACGCAAGGCTTATGAATTTCTCGGTGCCGGGGATAAAATAGCGATTGATTTACGGCAGGGATTACATGCCCCATCCATGCGAGACATGGAGCGCTATCTTGATTTCTTTGATTATGTTTTTGAACGTGGCACGATCAAACCCGACAATCATCTGTTCTATGACTACAGCTTTTCCAAATGGCTCGATCTCAGTGGGGAGATGATTGACCCGCTCACCTATCCCGCTAAAGGCATAAATGATCTTATGCTGGCTCACAATGGCCTGAACATTCAAGATACGATGGCATGGAAGAAAAAGGTCATCGAAATCCGGCAGCGCATTAAATGGGGCCTGGGTGAAGAACCTGCCTCCATTGGTCCCGGGCAGCAAAGCGACTATCTGCATGAGGTGGTAGGCTTACCCAGCGTTGCACCTGACATCGAAAGGCAACCATTGTCGTTGGGGTATTTATATCTCCCTGCTGAACATTCGCGCGAGCAGAATGCCGAAAAACTTCCGGTGGTCATTTACTTGCATGAATATGCCTACTCCACCGGCATCGCAAAGTCGGGCGACGTCATTTCCGGTTTTGTCAAAGCCGGCTTCGCCGTGTATGTCAGTGATCAGATCGGATTTGGCAGCCGGTTATTTGAAGAAAGCCGTCTCTTTTACGATAGATTTCCGCATTGGTCAAAAATGGGGCGCATGGTGGCAGACGTTCGCTGGACGGTGGATGCATTATCGACGCATGAAATGATTGATGCAAGTAAAATCTTCGTCGCCGGCTACTCATTGGGGGGCATGGTTGGCTTATACAGTACCGCACTCGATGATCGCATCGCCGGATTGGTATCCATATGCGGATTTACTCCGATGCGATCAAATACTCCGGGTAAAACTGCTGAAGGCATTTATGCATACTCGCATCTGCACGGTTTATTGCCTCGCCTCGGTTTCTTTGTGCAGAATGAAGACCGTATCCCATACGATTTCCATGAAATGTTATCTGTTATTGCTCCCAGGCCTCTGCTTATTGTAGCACCGACCTGGGATCAATACGCTAGTTTCCCCGATGTTAAGCACTGTGTCGATGAAGTGAAAAAGGTTTTTCAACTTTATAACCAGGAGGATCATCTCGAGTTATTCATACCTGAAGATTACAATCGTTTTTCCGGCAAAATGCAGGAAAAAGTCTTTGGCTGGATGAAGAGCTTGAATCAATGATAGGCTGCATCATCAACCCTGCTTGACAGAGTACTATGTATTTGGGATCATGGATTTTGATAATGAGGAAAATTGTAACGATGCTTCCTCACTCTCTTTGAGCGCATTACTGACCTTTAATTGTTCATGTACACTTTCCCGGCCTTTTGGCTCAAGCCATTGACTGAACGCATGTACCCGGTCCATCATCCGTACGAAACCTCTGGTTTTATTTTGACGTGATAGCATTCGAAGATTAAGCAGATAATCTTGCCGGTACACGGTAGGAATGATGATTTTGGTGCGATTACCAGCAACTAATTCCGCATTCATCATAATCCGGGCAATGCGACCGTTGCCATCATCAAAAGGATGCACTTCAGTAATCAAAAACATAATATAGGTCGCACGGGCCAATGGCTCCTCGAGAGCAGTCATTAACTTGAATCCCTCCTTCAGGGTACCTACCACCTGCTCTGGAGTCACAAAAAGGGTATCGCCAGCCCTATTGGCTTTGGTTTTGAAGGCACCGGGATTTTTATCTGGTCGTCCCGCAAGCACATTGGCATGTCTGAATCGTAGTAGCTCCACCAGGTGATTTTCATCGCGGGGAAGCTGTTTCATCTCGTGGATATCGCCACAAATCTTAAAAGTGCCAAGAATATCATGTGAATCTCCGGTTCGGTTTTCGATGATCTGGCCCCCATAAATAATAGCTTCGGCTTCCTCAACCACAAACCTTGTCCCTTCAATGAAGTTTGAAAAATAGCTTTCCCAAAATGCCATGTTCCGGTACGCCTCGTAATCATTATGCATTTCCATTCTTTCCTGGAAAGTGCATCTGCGGAGAAAGCCAATCAAAAGGTTGAACAACTGGATACGACCACTATCGTAGGGTTCACCCAAAGTCAGTGCAATAGCGGCTGGAGATTTTAAGCCTTTGGCGGGTTTGGTACTGAGGATAGCTGAAACAATGTGATTTAGTTTGGCAAATTCCTCCACCATATCTAAGGTCTTGGAGATGTCTCTTGCCCGATCTCTTAATCGATTAAGGCCATCCTTACCCCGGGTACGGAGATGTTGTATCAGGCGATCTTCAATCAC
>JABDLW010000079.1 GCA_013001805.1 Saprospiraceae bacterium
CCCGGACCCGTTCGTAGATAATCACGTTGGCATCTACAGCCATACCGATGGTTAAGATAATACCGGCAAAACCTGGCAAAGTCAAGACAGTACCATAAGATGCCAGTGCGCCGAAGATAAAAAACAAGTTAGCCAGCAACGCAATGATGGATACGATACCCGCCCCACCATAGTAAAAGAGCATGAAAATAATCACCAGAACAAAACCCACTAGTAAGGAAAGTAATGATCGATTGATGTTATCCTTACCCAGAGAAGGTCCGATTACGGTATCATGTAAAATTTTTGTCGATGCGGGTAATTTTCCGATCTGCAAAATGTTGGCCAAATCCTTCCCTTCCTGAATGGAAAAATCTCCACTTATGCGTGAGTCCCCGTTTAGGATCGGTTCATTGACCCTTGGTGCCGACACAACCTCGTCATCCAGTAAGATGGCTATTTCTCTATTGTTATCCTGAGCTGCCCTGGTGGTAATCTCACCCCAGGTCCGCGCGCCCTGGTTATCCAGACTCAAACTTACAGCAACATCCTGGGTGACCGGGTCTGGCTGCGATGTCGCCCGAATCACATGATCACCTGCTAAAGGTGGTTTGTCCGTTCCTCTCTTCTTGCGTAAGGCATACAATTCATATCGTCCCGAGGAATTGCCTTCCAGATCTTTATAGGGTTTTTGACCCCAACGAAAGAAGGCATCCTGAGGGAATAACCTTTTTATTTCCGGCATGGCCAGGTATTGATCTACCAGGTTTCTCTTATTATCATCTGCTACTCCCATGACTGCCAGGGGAAAAGCTGTTCCACCTTGTGACGTCGCCGAATTGAGATCAAATACCTGTAAGAGCGGTCCACGGTCAGTGAAGGGGTCATCCAGAATGGGAGTCTCAACAACTTCTGTTGTCGTATCTCCGGTGGGATTACCCAAACTATCGAGAACGGCGGTATACAGCGTATCGTACTGAATCTGAGGTGCCGCAGTAGAATCCAGGTCGGTGGTATCTCCAGATTGCAAACGCTTTAAACGCCGGTCTGCTTCGATAAATCCATTAAGGATGCCCTGATCAGACACCCGATAAACATCCCAGAACTCTAGTTTGGCCGCGCTCTGTAGGAAAGAACGGGCCCGTTCCGGATTGTCTATTCCAGGTAATTCCACTAAGATCAGGTCTCTGGCCGCATCGAGCGAAATGTTAGGTTGTACTACACCAAGCTTGTCGATCCGGTCTTTCAATCGTTTAAAAGTCAGATCAACCGTTTCAGAAGCTGAAGTACGAAGTATCGAGAGTACTTCGGCATCCGAGGTTTCCAGGTTTATCTGATCTCTCAGACCTGGATTCCGTGAGAAAATGCTCGAAAGCCTCTTTTCGCCGGCAATTTTCTTAAACTCCTGACCAAATAAGGTCACATAATCAGATTGAGCTGATATCATTGCCTTGTCGGCGTTTTCCATGGCTTCCAGGAAGGTCGGATCCTTGCTCTCATTTGACAAGGCCACGAGAAATTCCTTCAGATCAACCTGCAAAACCACGCTCATTCCACCTTTGAGGTCAAGCCCCAAGGCCAATTGCTGGCGTTTTAGTTCTTCGTAGGTATAACTCTTGAATAATGGGATCTTAAAGACTTCCTCTGAAGACATTGAATCCAGATATGCTATGCGTGCAGCCTTGGCTTGCGGGGAAGTTATGTCGCTGTCTCCCAGATTCATAGCCACTTTTTGAGCATACGCTTCAGCATCGTTTTCCACTTTGTTTGTGGGTAAAATCAGCATATACTGATACACACAAACAATGGCCATCACAACTAAAAAAAACTTTACTATTCCTTTGCCCTGCATATAAATGGTGTTAATTAAGACTCTGTTTCTGAAAAAGTTGCGCAAATATAAGGTTTTTCACTTACATCAACCCTTATTTATCAGATCTCAGAGAGTACTCAGGGTAGCATGGTTTTAGCAAGAGCAAGTGCCTGGGTTCAGCAAGCATCTTTTCAGCCCGGCCATGACATTTTTCAGCTGGGTGGGAACCATTGTCAAGGCCCCTGCCGTTTATCTGTATGTAAATCTAAGCACTGATCAAGATAAACGCAAAAGTCCGACAGCATATCTACGAATTGGTCTCCCTCTGGAGCCTGATTTTCACGAAAGAACAAAATTTGTACATTTGTGCGCCAAACGGTAGACAACCTGCCGACTGCACAAAAAATCTTCTTTATTAACTACTAAAATTTACTTTACATGGGATTATTTTCATTTCTAAAGAAAGCCGGTGAAAACATTTTTAAATCTTCTGAAAAGAAAGCGGAAGAGGCAGCTGAAGAAGCGGCAGCTCGCAGAGAGCAGCAAATTAAGGCATTGAAAGGTGTTGTGACCACTCTTAATCTTCCAATAACTGATCTTGATATTGAGGTTCAGGAAGATGTTGTCACTGTTTATGGTCAAACTGAATCCCAGGCGGACAAGGAGAAGATCATTCTAGCACTAGGTAACGTGGCTGGTGTAGCTACTGTCGACGATAGAATATCAGTCGTTGTACCCGCGCCGGAAGCCACTTTTTATGAGGTGAAAAGTGGAGATTCTCTCTCGAAAATTGCTAAGGCACACTACGGTGATGCTTTGAAATACCCAGTAATTTTCGAAGCCAATAAGCCCATGCTTTCGGACCCGGACAAGATCTATCCAGGACAGGTATTGAGAATTCCAGTGTTGGAAAATTAATCTTCGCTACAGGCGAAAAGAACAAGGGAGCAGCTCATTGAGCTGCTTTTTTTTTAGATGCACCTCATTAGCTCATTTTACCTGTGGCATTCTGAAGTCACTGAGCAAACCATTTGGCCATCACTATTTGTGCCGGTTTATGTTGGGGAGTAAAATCAACACTGTTTACGGTAGATAATTTATCCTGATCGTAATGAGCCTGCCATTGCCAGATAAGTGTTCCGGCAAACCAGGGTTGATTCCAGAATGACCGAAAAAAAGCTTCGTAGCAGTTGGCTTGAGTCTGAGCCGACAACTTCTTGCTCACGCGGTTTGCTTCCGTAATCCACTCCCAGGGATCGGCAGCGGCATCGTGCGTACTTTTATAACCTAATTCGCTGAAGAGAATGGGTCTTTGCACCTTGCTACTGAATTTCTTTAATTTATTGACGTAGGGCTTCCATCCAGCCAATAAATCCTCGACCGTGGGATGATCCTTCTTGCAAATGGGAAAATAAGCCTGAATTCCAACATAATCCAGCTGGTGCCAAAATGAAATATGCTCATATTCCTGATACCAATTCGCCGCATAAAATATTTTTCCACCATAGACTTTTCTAACTTCCCTAATTAAACCTACCCAATAGTCGGGATGATTTCTGGTAATCTCAGAAAGTTCCGTTCCGATGCAAAAATGTGAAGACTTCATTTCTTCGCTTAGCCGAGCATAGTGTAGAATAAAATTGGTATAATTAGTTGACCAGGTTTTAAAGTCAGCCGGATCTTCATAATCAATATCAGAGCGCCATTTGCCCTGATCCGTACGCATCCATATATGTGGCTTAATTAAGACACTTAAGCCACACGCTTCGGCTTGTTGAGCAACGGATAAATATAGACTATCCCGGTCAAAATTGGATCTTCTGCCGCGACGATTAAATCGAAGATCAGGGTCATCAAAACTCTCCTGATAAGCATAAGGCACCAGGACCACTTGTCTTACGTTATTTTCAACCAATATGGAAAAGTCGCGATCGCCCTCGTGAAACCGGCTAAAATAGTGGACTCCCC
>JABDLW010000685.1 GCA_013001805.1 Saprospiraceae bacterium
GATCAAGATCGACATGGGCATGATCATCAGCAGGGTGTATAATTTCAAGAGGGATTGTGATTCCATTGCCAATTGGGCTGAAATGGCATCGGCATTATATGACCAACTCAATGATCAACGTGGTAAAGGCGATGTGTACTATCAAAGAGCCTATGCAGCCTTCTGTCGCATGGCGTATGAGGAAGCAATGGATCAAATCATGAGCGGTTTAAAGATCATGGAGGATCTGGAAGATGATGCCGGCATTGCTTTGGGTCACTTGCGTATGGCCAGGATTTTTCATTTTACTTTCAAAATGGCCCAAAGTGCCGAGTATGGCAAATTGGCCGCCCAAAGATTTGAAAGGCTGAAAGACTATCCGAATGCGTGGGACTCCTGGAGTTTTGCCGGTCACGGTTACCGAATGGAAAATGATAGCCTGCAGGCACTAGCATGCTTTGATAAGGGACGGAGTATGGCCTTGCAATCCGGTATACCAGCAATTGAAGGGATGGCATACAATGACCTTGCTGCTTTTTTTATGGAATATGAAATGTATGATTCTGCTGCGATATATTACCAAAAAGCGCTGGACCTGGTTAAACCAGAAGACGAGCGACAGGTGATGGTCATTAAAAATGGATTAGGTCAGGTGTATCTGCACACTGGCCAATATCAAAAATGCATTGATCTCCTCAGCGAAGCCATGACGGTGGTAAAGAAAACCGGCGATACATTTTTTTTGACGGAGTTGCCGGAATATATTGGTCAATCGTACGCTGCCCTGGGTCAATATGATAGTGCCTACAAATACATGGAATTGAACTGGCGATTCTCGGACAGTCTTTTTACCGTTAATCAGGATAAGGCACTGGAAGAAATGAAGACCAAGTATGAATCAGATCAAAAGGATGCATTAATTGCGCTCCGGGAAAGTGAACGCAAATATATCTTTGCCATCCTCATCGCTGTTTCTGTGCTGGCTTTCATGATCTATCGGCGCTATATCAGTAAAAAAAGGACAACCGAAATACTGAATCAGCGGAATAAAGAAAAAGATTTCCTCCTAAGAGAAATCCATCACCGGGTAAAAAACAACCTCCAGATCCTCTCCAGTCTATTAAACCTGCAACAGGAATATATTAAAGATGAAAGTGCCCTCAACGCACTTATTGAAGGAAGAAACCGGGTACAATCTATGGCCTTAATTCATCAACAATTATATTCGGACACAAATATTGTCGCGGTGGACATGAGACAATATATTGGTGAACTATGTGAACATCTGAGTGATTCATTTACCACTTTGGAAAAAAGTGTGACGATAAAGTCTGACATCCTCCCTGACTTATTTGATGTCGAAACTGCCATACCCTTGGGATTGATTGTCAACGAATTGATTACTAATTCCATTAAGTACGCTTTTAGCGATAGAAATCAGGGTACCATAAAGGTTAAATTATGGAAAGGCGACACAGGCAAACTTTGTCTTTCGGTTTCCGATGATGGTAAAGGTCTGTCTCACCCCGATCAAGCCACTACACATCATTCCTTTGGTACCGACTTGATTAAAATGCTAAGTAATAAATTAAAGGGAAATATTGAATTGGATACTGCCAACGGATATACAACCATAATCACTTTTGAACGGTATAAAATTGTGGACCCGGACTTTATTAATAAACATTCGGTCCTCAATTGAGGACAAAGAGAGTGACTGCCACTTTATCATTTCCCAAGATTCGGCTGAGAAATTGAATATGCTTACCGCTTACAAGGAAAGGTGCACCATGTAAATGCACCTTCCAAAAGATACCTGTAAAAAAAATCTATTCAGATGACCCGTGAATGCCACGGTGAGCCGAGCAAAAGTGAACTACGCTGGTAGAAGCTTGTTGCCTTAGCCGGCATTGCGCTTGGCCATCACCTGGCAAATGCAGTAGATTTAACAAATGGAGTACCAGCCAGCCTACCTGAACTGACCGTCCCTGCCTGTGGTTTCATTGCCTCAGTACATTCGGTACAATCATCCCCTGTGCTATCAGGCACATGCCAGCAGGAGCTAAAGCTTAAGGATAAAAGAAAAAAAGCACAGATGATCCATTGAAATTTCATGATGATTCATTTTAATTTTTTTGTAATTGATTCTCGTCACCATGACATGTGCCAATACTAAAAATGTTATCAAGCTACGCCAAAATATCTCTAATTTTTATTTAAAAAGTACGAATGCTGCCCAATAATAGGGATCCGGATATTGAAGTTTGATCGTTCGCTGTGCCTGCATCAAGGCTTCATTGGTCGTCAACCCCTCGAGCAGATATTTGTAGAAATGGACAAACAGTTCGCTGGTTGCTTCATCCGGAACATCCCATAGACTAATAAGCAACTCAGTACTGCCGGCCATCTTAAATGCTCTCTGTAAACCAAATACTCCCTCTCCGTCCGCAATAGCACCACGTCCGGTTTCACACGCTGATAGGGCCACCAACCTGGTGCCGGATAGATCTAAATCTGCTATCTCCTGGGCAGTGACTACGCCATCCTGGCCGGAAGAAAATAAGGTATCTGTACTCCAAGCCATATTGACATTACTCAGGACAATACCAGAACGCATTAGAGGAAGCGCTGCATTGCGGATGCGCTGCCCTAAGGTTCGTGGAATCCTGATCGAGGTATCTTTCGCAAAAAAGAAGCCATGCGTGGCCAAATGCAATATGGTTGGTCTCAAGGAATCCAGGAGCATATAGAAATGATCTTCGCTGGCATCGGCTCCCCGGCTGAAGGCAACTTGGATATCTCTGCTCTGCAAAAGAGCATTAATCTGGTTAATTTCTCTTGATGTTTCCGGGAGTGGGAAGAAATAGTCACCTGTAGTTTCGGAATTTTTATCTATTGCTTCACCAAAATCGGGATCACCCACTAAATAAATCGATGAAATTTCATTGGCAGATGATTGGTTAAAAACAAAGTCACGTAAGTTGCTATAATAATTAAAATCAAAGCGCTCCAGCAGCGTTTTCGACTCTTTCTCATCGTAAAGTAGCCCACCAAAAGCAATTTGATGTAATAATCCCTCCGGTGACAGGTGGATCATTTCAATATCCTCTAAATAAGGGTGCAGAGGAGCCCAAATCAGTTGGTAGAGCATATGATTAACTTCCACATTGTGGGTGAAGTGAGAGCTTGATTCCAGGATTTGCTTAAGCTCTCGCTCACTGCATAAATAAACGAGCCTGGGATTTGGCTCGGCTGCCGTCATTATGGAGGCGTAATAAAGGATACTATCCGGCAACCTGCCATACTCATCAGTCACATAGTAATTGAAAAAATCAATTGCCGCTTCATTTTCTGCCAGCTTTCCAATGATTTGATCAGTATGAACCAATGCTTGGCGGTTCTGCAGCGGAGTGCTTTGTCTGGCCACCGATTTTTCCAGCATTTCCACTCGCTTCTCCAGGCTGTCGATGGATATACCCTGCTCCTTTCTTTCATTATAATTGGAAAAATACAATTGGGTTAATAGTTTTCGGGATTGCAGCCATTCCTGATACATCGGCTCGGCATCTGAAGTCAGATAGCTCTGCTTACTTTGTAACAGGCCTTTGGCATAATCCAGTGCCAGGGTTTTGGTGGCCAGATTAATGTCCTGCACCTCCCTGTGCAAGTCTTTATTTGGCGTTCCACAGGCATAAGAGAAAAAAACATCAAAATTTCCCATTGCTTCCAGTCGATAACTGAGTCGTGCCGCAGCGGCAAAATTTCCAAAGTAGGCGTTCAACAACTTTAGTTGTAATGCATTCGCCTTATGGTAATATGCTATGACATGATCAATGGAATCCAGCTTAGAATAAGTTCTTGCCAGATTGTAGAGGGTAGTTTTATAGTCAGGATGATTAACTCCCAGTAGTATTGAATCCAATGCTTCCGTTTGACGATAAAGGTGCAAAGCTCCCTGAATGTCTCCGCTTACTTCTTTAAATCGCGCATAATTACTTAAAGCCGTGGCAAAACCGATGTTTTCCTTCCCGGAAACTTCTTCCATCATGTCAATAGCTAATGCGTAGAGTGAATCGGCCTCACGATCCTGATAGTTATATTCTTCAATGGATGCTAACCCCATTAGTATCTGCGCTCGTATGGAATTGATTTCGTTGTTAAAAAAAACATCAGCGAGGGTTAATGCCTGCAGATAATACTTTTGCGCCGTTTCATTATTCCCCAAAAAATAGTTGACCTCGGCGATCCGGTAGAGTGCCATACTGGCGTCCTTGTGATCTTCCACCTGCATAAATGATTTAAATGCCGCTTCATATCTTTCGATAGCCGCCTCGTGGTCTCCCAGGCTAAAAAGAATCGATCCCCGTGCGGATGCATTAAATCCCCGGATGGAAGGCACCGCACAAGAACCTCTCTGCAGATTTTCGGATTGACTTAGAAACTGATCTGCTTGTAAAAGATCACCCTGCACATAAAAATAAAGTGCATAATCATTTAAAACAAGCCAGTAAAGGGGACTTTGCTGGCATCCATTGGATTCCAAAACGTTTTTCGCCTTCTCGAAATATTGACCTGCTTTGCGCATTTTTGACTGCTCCAAAAAGAGAATAGCTAAGGCATTAAACACCCGGGCAGAAAACACCGAAGCTCCGGAAATCAACGAATCGCACTTCAACAGGTAGTCTTCAGCGGAATCCATTTTCTGGAGATGCATTAAATACAATCCATACTCTCCGAGTACCCTGGACCTAATGACCTCATTGTCTATTTCTGCTTTTAATAAGACGTTAAAGAGTGAATCTGCTTTAGGCCAATTTTCTCTTTTTGCATGATAGCGTGCCAGAAAGATCTCGTATTCATATTGCGAGGATGGTGATTCCTTTTTCCAATCTACTCCGCGCAAAGACACTAATTGATGCTCCACCTGCTCCATTTTTTCTAATTCCAAAAAGACCTTGGCCATGAGAAGCTCGGTGGATAATTTAATGGAAGCTTGAGATTTAGTTACTGTTTTATATTCCTCGAATAATGGAATAAGGTCACAGTAGAGTCCCTGGTCATAAAGAGATTGCCAGGAAGATGTTTCCTGAGCACTTAGTACAGTCGACGACAAATAAAAAAACCAAAGCCAAATGCCGGAGCTATGCTTTAAAAAAGACATAACCAAATCTAATCATTTAGCATCGGTTTATCGACTAGCAGAAATTTTACATCCATCATCATGTCTCTCAACGGAAGTATAAAATGCACCTGAAACCGGGCAATTTCACCCTTCATTTCAACCTTGGAGGCATTCGTTAGCAAGGAATCCCAGGTCAGCCTGTTCCAATGTTACTGTGGTTATTAAACTTCACAGTAGATAAAACTACACCACGATCTAATTGACCAATAACTTTTGCGTACTGACCTCTTGGCCGTCATCCAGGGTAATTAAATAAATTCCGGGAATAGCCGCAGCGGGAACCGGCATTCTCAGGATCTCACCCGGTGAGACTTGTAATTTCTCCTTAGATAAATAGCGGCCCTCTACATTCCGGAATGCTAAGTGAATCAGCCGATTGCTGGAAAATGAAGTCGGTATATGTACAAAGTCCGTAGCTGGATTAGGCCAGACGGGCAAAAAGGATTCGTGACTTTGGTCAGCAACCAAAGTGGTCATTGTGTCAACCTGTAGCGTTGCCGTGTATAGACCTCGGCCATGAGTAGCCACCACAAAAGTAAAATCAGAGACACGGTAGCGAATCATATCGCAGCGGACATTGGCCAATCCTTCATTATCCGGAACCCATGCTGTAGCACTTCGACTACTGGCATCTATTTGCGCCGTGCTCCAAACGCCCATTTCAGTGGCTAAAAAAGCCTGTTCTCCATGCAAAGGATGAAAAATGGCCCAACGTACCGGAAAATCGGGTAAATCCCCCTGAATGCTGGACCAGGAGGCCCCTCCATTGGTGCTTTCCCAAACACTTTCGATGCCATAGTTACTAAAGGCGATCAATAAGTGCTGGGGATCGCTCGGATCAATATCAATCGAACTTAAAT
>JABDLW010000691.1 GCA_013001805.1 Saprospiraceae bacterium
TGACAATCCCGCGATGGTGCCATCCACCCATTCCTGGCCAGCCAGTAACAGATTCTTAAATCCTCGTTTATGTTGACTCAACGCAGTGGCTCTGCCATCTCTGACAATATGAAGTAACTTGGCATCCGGCACTATTTTGAGGAGATCTCCGAGGAAATAGTGAAGATTTGGAGCTTTGTCGCCAAATACCTTGCGACCTTTTGTCTTTAAAAGATCGGTAATAGCAGATTCAATCAGGGACCTCACATCTTTATCACCGACCATTTCCACATCAAAAATTTGCAATAATCGACCTTTGTAATCTGATTTTATCAACCAGGAAAGCAGGTCTGCCCGGCTATAGTTTAAATTGTAGGGGAGCACTACCTGGTAATTGTTGAAACAGGAAGTGAGCCGGAAAGCCATTGAATCTTTGCTAATGTAAACATCTTTGTGGCGGCTAAGCATTACGGCCAATAAAGTGGTGCCCGATCGCTGCTGACCCGTGATAAAAAATGACTTCATTAAGTTATTTTTTAATCAGAATTAAATAATCCCATAAGTTGGGATACTGCCTGAGTCTGTGGGCCTTCATATGTAGTCCTCTATGTTTATCCCTTCCTTGATGATTTTGGCTGGCACTCCACCTACCAGGCAACGATCGCCGACATTTTTGACCACCACGGCGTTAGCAGCGATAAAGACGTGATTACCGATCTTTATGTCTCCAAGAATCCGCGCACCTGCAGCGATGTATACATGGTTGCCGATCACCGGCACATCAGGATGCCTTGATTTTCCTCCAATAGTAATACCTTGTCCAAGGGTACAATAATCTCCTATTACCGTTTTACTGTGTAAAACCACACCAATGCCCCCATGGCCAAATACCGTATTTTTACCAATGATCACGGAAGGAGGTACATCACTGTTAAATAATAGAAAAATTAGATAACGAAATAGTTGTGGAAGTACCGGTATGCCTTTCCGGTATAGGAAATGACTTACTCTATGCAATTTAATGAGATTCATCTTAGAACATCTATCCCAGGTTAAATATAGCTTTAAACGGCCTGGTGTAGCAAACTGTAAGTAAGTTTAGTAAATAACGTAGTCATTTTGTGCCAAGACAAATCCCAGATGCTGACCGAAGCGTCAGTAAAAGTAGAACCGCGCGTAGCCTAAGCTACGTAAGGCTTCTGATGATGAAGTATTGGTGTAGAAAAACATATTAGATGCTATATTTATTTACAGTTTGCTACACTAGTTAAGGAATGCTGCGAATGGTATCCAGCATCTTCTTGCCAACTATTCGTGAATCGTAGTGTCGCAGAAATGAAGCGTGAGCAGCCTCGCTCATTTTCGGATAATTTGACTTGTTAATTTGAATAATCGCTTCTTTTAAGGCTTGGGCGGAGCGTGGTTCGATGAGAAATCCGGTCTGGCCCTGATCGACTATCTCTGGAATGCACTTCCAATTAGTGCTGATGACAGGTAAGCCCATGGCAAATGCTTCAATTATGACTCCGGGATAGCCCTCACCCTCATAGTACGTGGGAAGAATCAAAACGTCGTATTTTGCTAATACCTTATAAACGTCACCGGTTATCATCCCGCAATAAATATCAGGATCATCACGAAGAAAAGCCAGGTCCGGTTCGACGATGGGACCATATATATGGATAGTGTACGATTCATCCAGTTCCGTTGCAGCCTGGAGAATTTCCGCAATGCCCTTTGAACTCTTTATATGGCCTACATATACATACCTTTTTCTATATGAATTGGATTTCTCGCGACCCTTGGAAGCGGGTCTGGTACGTGACGTGGAAAGATGAACTACTTTTGTGGCTATTTGAGCAAAAGCATCGCAAAGTTCTCTCGTTTGCAGAAATAAGATATCGGCACGAAGTACAGTTGCACGATGTAGGTATTTTTCCACGTAATTCATGGTTTGGTATAGTTGCAGATAATTGCCACCAAAAGGCCGGATGATCATTCGTTTGGCCAAGCCATGTGTGATTATAGTCAGAAAAGGCGCTAAATATCTTAATCCATTGCTACTCACATTGATAAAAACAGTGTCAGAATGCCAGATCAGATGGAAGTATTTCCTAAGCACATAAAACCAATTTCTCGAGGTGGCTAATGCGCCCGAATACATCTGTGTATTTATAGATTGAAACACGATGTTGTGTTCAGCCAGTAGAAGTAATAAGCTTGCATAGGAAACAGTGGCGCCACCCGGGTTGCTGTGATTGGGTCTGAGATGCGGACCTATCAGCAGCATAGGCCTATCTCTCTCATCTGAGGTTTTACTGTGAGACTTCATATTTTTTTGCCCACCCAAATAACTGCATCATCATCCACAGTTGATGGCTTGCCCGGTAGACACTGATTTCGCTGTTATCTTTTTTGGCTTTTATACCCCGGTTGTAAACATTTTCTAGAAAACTCCCCGGAAATAAGTGGGGAAGTGGATTTTCATCAAATAGCAGGTTTTGGGCTAGTCTTTTATAATTCTGATTCTGATAACTATGCAGGGGGATATTAAAACCGTGTTTGGATTGCTGAAAGACTGCATCGGGAAGAGTTGGTTTCATTATCTCTCTTAGTAGATACTTTTTTACACCAGATCTAATTAAAAAACGATCTGGAAGTTTTGCGGTAGCTTCAAATAAGTCAGGATCCAGAAAAGGTGCACGTACTTCCAGGGAATTTGCCATGCTCATTCGATCGACCTTCACCAGCATGTTTCCGGCAAGTGTATATCGCAGCCGGTAGTACATGATTCTACGCAGTGGTGACCATGATCCAAATTCATCAGGGCGATGTTTCAGTAAAGCGTATTTACTTTCCCCATGAGTTTCTGCGGTGCGTAGCCCGCTGTTGCCGATATCTTGGGGTGTAAACATTTCATTTAACGAAATGGGAATATCCGCGGCAGTAAGTAGCGAGGTGTCAATAGCTCTGCCGGCCTGACGAATTTTTGAGGAATTATGAAAGTAGCTGAGATTTTGTAATTGTTTTATTCCATTTTTAGTGAGTCTTCTAATGGCACGGGGCCACTTCTGTAAGTGTTCGATTTTAAGATACCAGTCGAAAATACTGTAACCTCCAAACAGTTCGTCTCCACCATCACCCGAGATAGCTACTTTTACATGTTTCGCAATTTCACGGGATATGAAAAATGTTGGTATCGCAGATGTATCCCTAAAGGGTTGACCTACATGACTAATAATTTGCCAGAACATTGATTCTTCAAAATCATAATTGGGTATCTCAATTTGTTGATGATCGGTACCACAATGTGCTGCTACTTTAGCGGCCAGATGGCTCTCGTCATATTTTTCATCAGCAAATTTTACGGTAAATGTTTTCAGCGGTTTCTCACGATGCCGCTGCATGATCGCTACCAGGCTGCTAGAATCCAAACCACCCGATAAAAAAGCTCCAATCGGCACATCACTAACCATCTGCCGTGAGACAGCCTGAGCTAGAAGAGGTTTTATATAATCGATTGCATCACTATCGGTTTTAATCCGGTCATCAACCTGATAGCTTAAGTAGTAGTATTGTCGAACATCTACCTGACCATTCTTCCAAAGCATATAGTGACCACTGGGCAATTGTTTTATGTTTTTAAACATGGTCAGGGGCTCAGGCACCAAAGAAGTCTTTAGATAGTAATTCAGCGCCTCCTCATCCAACTGTCTGGGAATCTCTCGATTCTCGATCAGGGAACCGAGCTCGCTGGAAAAAGAAAATACTTCATTAGAGACGTGGTAGAATAGAGGTTTTTCTCCGAATCGATCTCGTGCAAAAAGATAGGTATTCTCAGATTTATCGTAAATGCAAAAGGCAAACATGCCCTTTAAGTGCGCTAGCATTTTTACCCCATATTCTTCGTAAAGGTGCACCAGTACTTCGGTGTCAGAGTTTGTTGTAAAAAGGTGGCCCAGATCTTCTAAAGATGCCTTCAGTTCACGATAATTGTAAATTTCACCGTTGAAAAAGGCGAGAATAGTTCGCTGCTCATTGTACAGGGGTTGTTGGCCTTGATGCAAGTCAATTATCGCCAATCTTCGCATGCCCAGTACACAATTGATGTCGGCATAGAAGCCCGAATCATCGGGGCCCCTATGTTTAAGTCCAGCCATCATCTTTCTAACCACCGGCTCACATTCGTGATAATTTTTATTACCGGGATGTATAATTCCGCAAATACCACACATAACTTAGTCGAAGATTTTCATCGGGATATCTCGGGGATTGATCTCAATACTTTTGCCGGAACCCCTCCCACAATCGAGTTCGAGGGGACATCCTTGTTGACCAGGCTATGTGCTCCAATCACTACATTATCACCGATGTTTACGCCCTTTAAAATGGTACACTTATCACCAATCCACACATTGTTTCCAATACGTATCGGAGCCGTTATATAACCTTCTAATTGCAGTTTATCGTTAATTAGACGATAATCGTGGTCATGGTCAAGGATAGCAACCATTTGTCCAATGGTCACATGAGTGCCAATGGATATGTTATCATGAGCAACAATTCTTCCAAAACTATTCATGCCAAAACCACCACCGATTTGGAGATGGCCTTTTACCTGAATAAAATTATGATCATTTAATATGACTCTGCCTCCCCATTTCATGCTACTTCCCTTCTCGAGATAGATGGCATTTTTTCTCCCGACCATGGACATAGCACTCCCACGAAATCGATTGTAGTGATACAGGCACATCACATAGTACCGGATAACAGAGCAAGTCTTGTAGAAAAAGCTTTTATTTACTAATCTCATTTACTCTATTTTTTTTAGTGCATTTTTGAGATCTGCAACTACACTTGGGCCGTAGAACTGCTGTGATGCAGCATTGGCAGCCTCGACCAATTGTCTTTGTAGCGATGGATTATCGGCTATTTTGTCCAGTCCAGAAATGATATCGGTTGCTGATTTTGAATCTACAATAAGAGCGCACTTATGCTTCTCCAGGAATTGATTGAGAAAAGAATTCTTCGGTGAGTGAGCAAAAATTGGCTTTCCCGAAAGTAGCATAGGAATGGTTCGGGTAGGAAAGATCGTTTGATATTCGATGGGTCCATAACCTCCGGTAAAGCCGTGGGTCAGCAAGCAAATATCGTACTTCTGCAAGATCCCGTGGATTTGATCGTGACTTACTGATCCACAATGCTGGTAGTATTTGGGATCCAACCCTCTTCTCTTTAACAAAAGAGCAGGTACATGCGTGTACAAATGAAGTTTGTATTTAGGATGGTCCTTGATGGTATCAAGAAATCTCCGGGTAGCTTCCAGATTTGACTCATTAAAATTACCGATTGCTACTAAATGAAATGTTTTCTTTTTTACGAAAGAGCTTGATGTCATAGCCCCATCTCCTGGCTTTTTATTAAATGTATGTAGCAAAGGCAGAAATTTTGACAAGCCATACTTTGCCTTATAAAATGTTTGCATGCCTTCGCTCATTACAAAAATGAGCTTTGCACGTTTGAATATTTCTTCCTGAATTTTTAACGCTTGAGGATCTTTGATGGCCAGATTGTCAGCATAGGTATTGTGAAAATAGGCACTGAAGGGTATCTGCATTTCTTCTGCGGCGCGGCAAGCGGCAAGACAGTAAAAAGGATTGGGGTAAACGCCCATTACCTGGGTTATTCCTTCCTCTACTATGATTTTTTTTATTTTTCGAATGAGAGGTTGGAATCGCCATTTCCGAAACCATATGAAATATCGATAGCCTCTTCCAAAGAAATACAATTCTGATCGGAAATAATGAAATTTGACACCATTGTCCCGAGCCTTGATTCGGTTATTTTGAATTAACCTGGAAGAACCCAGAACCACCATTTCCTCAGCACTAAAATTTCTCACCAAGTTTTCGATGATGACACTACTACCCCCCGACATGGGTAATACAGGCCAGCTTACCAGGAGAATTTTCATGATTTCATAGTGCGCCTTTCTTTACTCGGAATATCACCATTTTTGCTTATTCATATGCGTCGTGGTATTCCTCTGTGATAGGGCATTACATCGGTTTTGAAAGGGTTTTCGTGTCTTTGCAAAGTCGCAATTTGAAATTCACAATCTTCCAATAGTCTTGCGGGATAAAAATTCATGTTATTTTTGTGCAGAGGCTCAAAATGATCCAATAGAGCGCGCTATTAAAATTTTCTGCAGCAATACCAAAAAGTGCTATGGAGGTTAGCGTAATCAGACTAAACTGAAAATAATTTATTTGCGATTTGGTATAGGCTTGACGCAATTGTGCAATAATGTGCCGGAAGGAGTTGGTCAGGAAGATCAAATATAATATGAGGCCAACAATACCATAGGTCACCAATAAGGCCAGATAGTCGCTGTGTGGAGACAGAAAATATCCTCGCGACAAAACGCGGCGAATAAGGGGTGTGT
>JABDLW010000694.1 GCA_013001805.1 Saprospiraceae bacterium
CTTTAAGTCTCTCTGTTCGGTGCCTTCCGTATAATGAGGGTAAGCACCTACATCACGAACTTCGTCAGTTTTCAGATTTATGCGCGTGACAATGCCACTATAGGTAGTTGCATAAACGATGCTTGGATCCATGGGATGGACAGCAATATCGGCACTCTCACCTCCTCCCACGGAATACCATACTTGTTTTGGATCAAGTCCTCCTGATGACCGGCTGGGAATCGAAATTGTCGTATTGTCCTGTTGGCCTGCATACAAACGAAAGGGCCACTGATTATCTACCGTGAGACGGTAAAACTCGGGTGTAGGCTGATTGTTCTGCTCAGACCAGGTAGCACCACCATTGAGCGTTACTGTGGCACCTCCATCGTTGCTATTAATCATGATATCCGGATTGGAAGGGTTAATCCAAAGGTCGTGATTATCACCATGTGGAACCCGGTATGTATGATCAAAATTCTTGCCTCCATCGATTGATTTATAAAATCCGGTATTGGTGACATAAACAGTGTTTTCATCAAGTGGATCGGCAAAGATTCTCGAATAGTACCAACCTCGTTGTCTGAGTTTATGATCCCGGCAGATTCGTGAGAATGATTTTGCTCCATCATCAGACCGGTAGACGCCCCCTTTTTCTTCATCTGCTGCTTGTTGAATTACCCAGATTCTATCCGGATTTGCCGGTGAGATTGCAATGCCGATTTTCCCAACCAAACCAGTTGGTAATCCATTAGTCACCTTGTTCCAACTCTCACCACCATCACGGGTCCGGTAAAGACCTCCTTCGGAACCACCATCGATCATCGTCCAGGGTTTGCGTTCAGCACGCCACATGCCAGCATAGAGAACCTTTGGATTCCGGGGATCCATTTCTAAGTCGATTGCTCCTACCGTATCACTGAGATATAATATTTGTTGCCATGAATCACCGCCATCCATCGATCGATATACCCCACGTTCCTCATTGGATTTAAAGATGTTGCCCAATGCAGCTAAATAAACAATTTCGGGATTATTTGGATGAATGACGATCTCACCAATTTGACCACAGCGATCCAGACCTTTGTGTGTCCAGGTAGTACCTCCATCTTCAGATTTGTATACGCCAATTCCAGGCGAGACATTTCCACGTGGACTGTCTGATCCTGTTCCTACAAAAATTATATAGGGAGCTTTTGACGACACAGCAATTGATCCAATGCTGCCACATTTGATCTGTCCATCTGAGACATTCCTCCACGATTGACCGGCATCGCTTGTTTTCCATACACCCCCACCGGTGCTTCCCATCAAAAAGGTATGTTGATCGCCAGGAATACCAGCTACGGCGGTACATCTTCCTCCCCGGTAAGGACCAGCAAACCTGAAATGATGGGTATTTTCAAAAATACTGTCAAGATTTGACTGTGCAAGAAGCGAAGGTGGGAGGATGAAAATCAGAATTGACGTGCAGCAGAGTAGATAACATATTTTCATGGCGGCTAAGGTGGATATTGAGTGAAAAGATAAATTAATCTGACTAATTCCCATTCGGATCCTAAATCTAATTGGAGATTTTAAAAGAGGCAAAGTTTTTGCTGAAACAATCCTGGGAATGAAACTCACTCAAACTTCCTAGTATAAAATGAAATATTTGATTTTCCCCGTATGCTGCATATGTAGCATAGTACTACTTTCTGCACAGACAGACACCCTATTGTCATACAACAATAATCGGATTATTCAACCTCCTGAAGGACTCTCCGATCCTGTGATTGATCAAGCCGATTTGATTATCTCCCCACATCTTAGCTTGTCCCAGGGCTTTGTCCATTCAGAGTTTGAAGCAAACGTTGAGGCTCGTAAAGGAACCGATGATAACGATATTGAGATCAAAACCGACTACAGCAATGCCATGCAATATACCGTCGGTAATATGGAAGGTATTATCCTGAGTCAGGGCAGATTTAAGGGCTTGAAAGAAATTAGCTTTGCTAAACTTCATGACGGCCGTTATGTGGTGTATATTTTTGCAGGAACGACTATTGTCAAAGCATTTGCAGTGGAGAAGCAAATGAGTAATTACGCAGCCTTTTAACGCGCGAACCTTTGCACCGTTAGACTTCCCAAGTGCGTTATCCAAGTATCTCAATTTAATTCGGGTCAGCTTGAGGGCCTGGGAGATGAAATATATCGGGTATTTCTACAAGTGACTTTCCGCAATGATTCTCTCCTGGAACACCAGGTATGCCGGTATGCTTACATCAATGTGAGCCAAGCAAAGGAAGTTAACAATCATGATTAATATGTTTGTCTGGCATTTCTAATGCCAGTTGCTATAGTTATGTCGCACAAGTGAGGATTTTTACATCTTTATTGATCAAAATATGATCAATTGGGATTTTTCGATTTTCTGAAATCAAAAAGAGGATTGCATCTTTCACAACTAGCAAAGCGCCTAGGCTATGATTATTTGGCTAGGGATGAATACGGTGTCAGGCACCTGCTCATGGACTTTCAGTTATTAAAAATTGGAGGTCGTAAGAGAATCAAACACATTATCAGTAAAGACTTTTATGATCCTGATTTAAAGATCAAAATTTTTGACTATCAGTATACAATCAGCACGGGTCAATCTAGTGCTACCTATGTTCAGACAGTCTTTTTTGCTAATTGCAAAGAGCTGGGACTGCCGAAATTTTGTTTGAAGCCAGAAAACCTACTCCACACTATTGGTGCCTGGCTAGGAAAGAATGACATTGATTTTGAAAGCTTTCCCGAGTTTTCCAAATCATATCATCTCACTGGTGAAGATGAATACATTATCCGCCAGACTTTTTCCGATGATGTACTTCAATACTTCACCCAGCATTCGGGTTGGTCAGTAGAAGGACTCAACTATTTTCTGATTTTCTACAAGTCAAAAAAAAGGCAGGCTCCGGAAGTAATGCAACCATTTATACAACAAGGTTTCGAAATTCTCGACTTATTCATGCACAAGGGATATAGTGTATAGGATGTGATCCAGTAAATTTAGTAGTCAGTTTGTTAAAAGGATTAAATGTCTAGAGTAGCAAACTGTAAATAAATATAGCATCTTACTTGTTCTTCTGCACCAATATTCCATCATCAGAAGCCTTCGTAGCTTAGGCTACCTGTCCGTCAGAATCCAGCCAGGCAGGCTAGCCCTGGTGTTAATTCCCGCTCCGCTTACCTTTGCTCTTTCTTCTAAGAAATATATTGATCGACGTTTTTCTTCTCCTGAATCAACATATTCCTTGCTTACTATTTTTGACAAGGACCTAAATAGGTTGGCATGGCTTAGCCTGGTGCTGATTATATTGAGTTTATTCGGCGTATTTGCTGGCCTGCTTTTCGGGTTTATCTAAGGTCAAAAACATATCAGATTTTCCGTGAAATCTCCGGGGCTAAAACTGTCAAATTTTGCATTTGTTTTGCTAATGCAGAATGTGGATATTATTGTTTCTTTGAATATTTTAATACCAGATGTTAGATTATGCACGAAAAGGACCAGATAATTGCTTTGCTGAAAAATACTGTCGATGGGTCGCCCTGGTATGGCAAGAGCATCTCCAACACGTTGCGAGATGTGCCAATCGGTAAAGCCCTCCTGCGTCTCGGCGGTAGCTACAATATTGTGGAGCTGGTGCACCATATGTTAGCCTGGCGAAGATACGGAATACGGATTTTGGAAACAGGTCAGCATGAGGAGGTGCCGGAGCACATAAACTTTCCTACCATTGAAGTAATGATGATGGAGGAGTGGGATGAACTGATTTTGGCCTTCAAGGAGACTCAGGAAAAACTCATTGAGACCATTGAAAAAAACCAGAGAGATTTAAATGCATCACCGGATAATAAGCCTTACACTTATAGCCAAATATTAAGAGGTGTGATTCATCACGATATTTATCATACAGGTCAGATTAATTTGCTCACTAAATTCTTATAGCATTCATGTTGCGTTGGGTTGCTGCCATATCCATTATTCTGGCTTTCTGCATTAGTATCTATTCATGGTTGCGATTTCGAGATCGGCATCCCGGCTATGAAGTTGCCATTGAGGCCGAAGTAAAGTCCGGCGCATTTGAGATAGGTTTTGCCAGTGAACCTATAAATCCTGAAATTATCGACAAATGGGTTGACGTAAATCAGGATGCAAGATTCCGACCGGAAGATGGCGACTCTTTCACTGATATTAACCAAAATGGCCGCTTCGATGCGATTTGGATCGCTGGTTTTCACAATCAGCGAGCTGCAATGGGAATTCATGATACACTTTGGGCCAGAACGTTAATAGTTCAGCGAGGGGATTGCAAGATCGCATTATGTGTAATAGATGCTATTGGTTTTGGATCCGATGACATAATCGAAATCAGAAAACGTATTGAGAAGCAAATCGAGATTGACTACGTCACGGTAAGCAGCACTCATTCTCACCAAACTCCAGATTTACTAGGGATGTGGGGCGATGGCGACTTTGATCGGGGAGTCAACGATGATTATCTCCAACTCGTAAAAGAGCGATGTGTCAAATCAGTTCTGGCAGCTAATGCTAATCTTCGACCGGCCAAATTGCGTTATGCCGAAGACCTGTCAGTGGCGGAGCATCTTGTGGAAGATAGCCGTAAACCCATTGTGCTCGATCCCGGGCTTCGCATCTTGCACTTCACCGATGCAAGATCTGATCAAACTCTTGGTACATTGATAGGCTGGGCTAATCATCCGGAGACGGTCTGGAGTAAAAACATGTTGCTCAGCAGTGATTTTCCTCATTATCTGCGGGAGGCAGTGGAACGAGGGATTTATCAAGGTGATTCTCTCTGGATCCCAGGACTTGGTGGCACGTCTATATTCATCAATGGTGCGATTGGCGGTCTTATGACAGCTTCGCCCCGGTTTGGGATCATGAGTCTCATGGGTGATACAACTTTTATTAAACCTAGTTTTGATAAAGCAAAAGCGCAAGGAGAGACTTTGGCCTTCCTGGCCTTGCAACTCCTTGCTGACACCAGCTGGGGTGTGAAAAGTGAAGCAGGATTAAAATTAATGGCCAGATCAGTGGAACTTCCCATGAAGAATCATTTATTTAAATTGGCTAATTGGCTTGGTGTTCTTGATCGGGGGATGACCGGCTGGTTTAAAATAAGATCTGAAATCTGCTATTGGAGCCTGGGCAATGTTGGCTTTTTACATGTGCCGGGAGAGATTTACCCCGAGATTGTGAATGGAGGCATTGAATCACCCCCCGGCCAGGATTATCCCATCAACCCTGTAGAAATACCGCCGTTAAGACATCTACTTCCTGCCACGCACAATTTTGTTGTCGGATTGTCGAATGATATGATTGGATACATTATTCCCAAAAGTGAATGGGATGAGGAGAAACCCTACCTATACCATGATCACGATTCACCATACGGTGAAGTTAACTCTTTGGGCCCGGAGACAGCGCCAATATTACACAACGCCATTGTCAAGATCCTGGAGGATTGGGAGGAATAGGTACCTGTTGCCTCACTGCTGACATTTTAAATTAAACCATGCAGACTTATTAACCTGCCGAAGGCCATATAGAGACACTGCAGATCTTTGTTGGCTCATCTATGTTTATATTTGCATCAATAGCAATTTGATATGAGAAGAAGATTTTTCGGTGCCGACGAGGATGGTAAGAGATTGACTTTAGACACACTAAAAAGTGCCGCCAAGATCTATAGCTATATTCAACCCTACCGCATTTACTTTTTTACCGGATTACTTTTACTAGTGATATCGAGCCTGGTTTTTATGATATTTCCGGGAGCAGCCGGAGAGATGGCCAATGCTGCCAATGGAAAAAGTAAATTACCTCTGCAAGTGAAGGATTATGGCATCCTATTCATTATCATCCTACTAATTCAGGGTGTGTTCTCATATCTGCGTACAGTATTCTTTGCTATTGTGAGTGAAAAAGGGATGGCGGATGTTCGCAAAGCCCTGTACAATAAATTGATTACCCAGCCCGTGCAGTTCTACGAAGAGCGTAGAATAGGAGAAATCACCAGCCGGATTACGGCGGATGTGGAACAATTACAAGGTGCTTTTAGCATCACATTGGCAGAATTCTTACGTCAACTAGTCATATTAATTGCAGGTATTGGGATTCTGGGTTGGTTAGCTCCAAAACTTGCCTTGATCATGTTAATCTCATTTCCCGTTATTGTGGTGCTAGCCATGGTTTTTGGAAGATATATTCGCAAACTCTCCAAAAGGCGTCAGGACAAACTAGCTGCTACCAATGTGATAGTAGAGGAGAGTCTGCAGTCATTTTCTGCTGTAAAATCTTTTACCAATGAATGGTATGAATCGGTGCGCTATGCGGATTCGGTTAATGAAATAGTGCAGATATCTCTGAAATTTGCGCGGACTAAAGGCCTGTTTTTTGTGTTTATTATCACCATTTTATTTGGCGGCATCTTCTTTGTACTTTGGTTAGGCGCTCTTTTTGTGGAGGATGGAACGATGCAGGTAGGTGACTTATTCTCATTTATAATTTATATGGGATTGATTGGGGGTGCTATTGCCAGCATTGGCAATTTGTACACTTCATTGTCTGGGGCAATGGGAGCGACAGAACGCATACTGGAGATTTTGGGAAGAGATCAGGAAGTTGAATTATCTGAGAGAACCATGCATCCTGAAAAAATGCTACAGCTTAATGGAGATATTAAGTTTCGAAATGTTTCCTTTACCTATCCGACTCGTTCAGATATACCAGTACTCAAGGATGTTTCATTTGAGGTCCGTAGTGGGCATAAAATTGCTTTGGTAGGTGCCAGTGGATCTGGAAAATCCACCATCGCTAAATTAATAATGCGATTTTATGATGTTACATCAGGTGAGATCAGTATCGATCAAAATCAAATTGAGGATTTTGATGTCTCGCGTTTAAGGCAACGAATCGCCGTAGTCCCACAGGAGGTGATTTTGTTTGGAGGGACTATTTACGAAAACATTTTGTACGGAAAACATACAGCAACAGAAAGCGAAATTATTGATGCCGCGAAAAAGGCTAATGCATGGGAATTTATTAGCTCTTTTCCGGAAAAGCTAAAAACCGTTGTCGGCGAACGAGGCATCAAGTTGTCCGGTGGCCAACGGCAACGTATTGCCATTGCCCGGGCAATTTTAAGAGATCCGGATATACTGATTTTGGATGAAGCTACTTCTTCTCTGGATGCTGAGTCAGAAAAAGTAGTGCAGGACGCCCTCAACACCTTATTGGAAGGACGTACCTCCGTCATTATTGCGCACCGCCTTTCCACTATACGAGATGTTGACCGTATCTATGTATTGGATGACGGAAAGATCGTTGAGCAGGGAACACACGCCGAGCTTTCCATAATCGAAAACGGAACCTACAGTCATCTGGCCCAATTGCAATTTGAAAGTCAGCTTTGATCCAATGTTCATTACTGACCAATCTTTAGCCCCTTTTCACACATTTGGTCTTCAGGTCAAAGCCGCATTCTTTGTCAATCTGCAACATGAGGAACAAATTGATTCAATCCTGGCACTTCGACACCGTCCCAGGCTGATTCTAGGGTCTGGCAGTAATGTGCTTTTTACCAAGAATTTTGCTGGTTTGATCATTCGCAATGCAATCATGGGCATTAGAGTGCTGGAGAATAATCAAGATTATGTGATCGTGGAAGCAGGTGGTGGCGAAGTATGGCACGATCTGGTTTTGTGGAGCCTTGAACATAATCTCGGTGGATTGGAAAACCTGTCTTTAATACCAGGTACAGTAGGTGCGGCCCCAATCCAGAATATCGGTGCATACGGTGTAGAATTCGATTCGGTTTTTCATCAGCTGGAAGCAATAGAATTGGCCTCTGGTCATTCACGCGTTTTTACGAAAGATCAATGTGGATTTGCCTATAGAACCAGTATTTTCAAAAGAGAACTTAAAAATCGATTTCTGATTACAAAAGTGCAGTTGAAACTCAACAAAGGAGTTCATAAATTGGCACTCGACTACGGGGAAATTAAGAACACACTGTTGGAGAGGGGGATCGCAAATCCCAATATTCGTGATATCAGTGATTGTGTGATTGCCATACGGACCCGCAAATTACCTGATCCCTCCAAAATCGGAAATGCAGGAAGTTTCTTTAAAAACCCGATAATCAGCGAGTCATCTTATCTCGCATTACTAGCAGACTACCCTGATATGCCAAGTTATCTGGTCGAGAATGGCAGAAAAATTCCTGCAGCATGGTTGATCGAACATGCCGGATGGAAAGGATACCGCAAGGGAGATGCCGGCGTATATGATAATCATGCACTCGTCCTGGTTAATCATGGTCATGCTACCGGCCAGGAAATGTATCAACTGGCTGAAGCGATAAGTGACTCGATACAGCAAATATTTCAGATCGAACTAGAACCAGAGGTTAATTTTATTTAGCCAGTTGGCTAGCTCAAAACTTTCTTATATACTTTGGAAATCACTTGCCATCTAGACCAGGATAGGGTCTTATAAGGACGGCATGTGCCGGGCGAAAAAACAAATCAATTGGTATTGAAGTATTAAACCAGTGCTTTTAAGGTTTCAGGGTAGTTATTTTCGGTTGGTGGTATCGGTTTGGAAAGCTGGGTCTTGCTCCGGGACTTCATAATCCTTGTGTTTTTTACCGAACACCGAAACATTTACGTATCGTTTTGGATAGAGACGGAAATCTTGTAATAGGAGATCCAGATTCTTGGTTGCTCTGGTCAGGTTGTCATACATCTCCTGATCATGCATCAATTTTCCCAGAGTCCCATCTCCAGCATTTATCTTAGCTAGTAATGATTGCAATTCTGCAAAAGTGACATCGGCTTTATCAAGTGTGCTTTGGAGTGAATGGATAGCATCATTGGTGCTCCCAAGTGCCCTATTGGTTTTAAGGATCGTTGTATCGAGGCGTGCTGTGGCTAATTGTTGAGTGATTTCATTGGCGTTATGCAACAGCCCAGTGATCGCATCACTATTGTCTCTCAATGTTGAGGTCACCGCTTCCAGATTCCCCAAAGTACCGGTCAGCTTCGATGAGGAGGCAGCAAATAATTGATTCATCAATATGGTGCTATTCTTCAGGTTTGCCACAGCAATACGCAGGTCTGCGATGGTCTTGCCCAGGCCCTCCTCCGGATTACCTTCAATACTATGGTTCAGACTATCAATCACGCCTCCAATGCCGGTCTTAATCGATTCCATGTACACATCGATTTCACTTGGCTGCACCAGAGATTGAATGAAACCCAGCACTTTCCCATTAAGAAAAGCACCGCTTTTTACGCAGTCCGCATCACAATTACCGACGTAGCTGAGGTTGATTGCCTTACCTCCCATCATACCAACATTAAGAAGTTCAGCTACAGTATTCTGAGGCAAGTTTACATTGCGATCAACATCCAGGACCACTATGATTTTACTGTAATCTTCGGGCTTAATGTATATATTCTTAACAGTACCTACTTTGAAGCCTCTGATGAATAC
>JABDLW010000710.1 GCA_013001805.1 Saprospiraceae bacterium
CCCACCCAGACTGTAGCTTTATCTTCTTCTACCAATGCGGTACAGTTAAGAGGTTCCATGGTGGCTTGCGCCAAATAAGGGACTTCATAATAACTCTCAATGACCGTCATCCCATCACTGTGTAGTGCCTTCGTCACATCGCCTTCCTCCTCCGGGGTTGCAATCATTTCATCATTCTCAATAATAGACTTCATCTTTTCAGAAATCATCGTTGAATTTAATCCTTCAGCACCCTGGGCATCTTGAGTTACTTCCAAAGCAAGGGCACCGTTTTTTGCTCGCCACGTGTTATTGGCGACCACGGCTACACCTTGGCCATCTCCTAAAACAATTACTTTTTCTACGCCGGGCATGCTTTCAACCTCTTCCTTATTATCCACATTGGTAATAATCCCACCCAGGTATTCCGGGTGTCTGATGGACGCAAAACGCATCCCCTCACGTCGGACATCAATACCAAATTCGGCCTGCCCGGTTACCTTATCCGGAATATCCAGACGACGGACTGGTTTTCCTAACAGCTTAAAATCCTTTTGCTCTTTTAGTTTCGGAATACCATCAAGCTTAACCTGTGCAGCAGCCTCGGCTAAAGCACCGTATGTCAGCTTTTCATTGGTCGATTTATTAATAACATGACCATCTTCGGCAAAGCAATCGGACTTTGATATACCCCATTGATTGGCCGCTGCTGTAACTAAGGCTTCACGAGCCGTCGCACCCGCAGCACGCATATTATCATAACCATCTGAAATCGTCGTACTTCCGCCTGTCCCTACTACCGGGAGAAACGAAGCAATTTTTTCCATTAACGTCAAGCCGCCCCTTATATCCCGGGGTTGTCCGGTCAGCAAAAAGGTGTTGGCATAGGGAGACTCTGGTTGGGGGTGAACAATTCTGATCTTGGCCACATCGACTTCTAGTTCCTCGGCAATCAACATAGGCACGGAAGTATAAACTCCTTGCCCCATTTCGGATCTTGGCACCGCCAGGGTTATAGTATTATCCGCCGCAATATGCACCCATGCATTCAGTGAATTTCCAGGTCCAAAACCGTCGTGGGAATATTCCTTAATTTTCTTGGTGATATACATATTACCCCCAACTCCGACCACAAGACCGGTACCGACTACTCCTCCGGTTACGATGAAAGCTCTTCGGGTCCACTTCCCTTTTTTCGATGATTTTTGGTTATTTTCTTGAGCCATGATGGTTCGATTTATTCTTTTTAAGAAATGATAAGGTGAGGATTTCGGTCATCGGGAATTATCCCAATAATTCGGCTTCATTAGCCCGAAGTTTTGATGCGGTGTGAATGGCCTCTTTAGCGCGTTGGTAAGTCCCGCACCGACAGATATTAGTAATGGCATCATCAATCTCTGTGTCCGTAGGCACCGGTATTTGGTCGAGCAATGCTTCTGCCGCCATAATCATTCCGGACTGGCAATAACCGCACTGTGGGACCTGGTGTTCGATCCATGCGCGTTGCACTGCGGACAGATTCCCATTTTCTGAAAGCCCTTCAATCGTACGGATATCTTTGCCTGCGGCACTCGCGACCGGGAGTATACACGATCTGGTTGCAATACCATCAATCATCACAGTACAAGCACCACAAGATGAGACACCACACCCATATTTCGTTCCGGTCATATTCAGTTCGTCCCGCAATACCCATAGGAGCGGCATACCTCCTTCGACATCTGCATTGACTTTTTTGCCATTTATCGTTAATTCTGCCATATCTCGCTTTTTTATGAACTGTTGAAATTTATAACTGGAATGTCCTCCGGCAATTTTAGCGCGGTAAGTCTCTACGAATATATGTAGAATATTTTAGATTTGTGAGTGATCACTTACATGATAATGACAAAAAAAGAAAAGATCCTGGAGGCTGGTTTGAAATTGTTTGCAACAGAAGGATATACGGCCACATCCACTAACAAAATAGCCAACGCTGCGGGTGTCTCAGAGGCGCTTATATTTAGACATTTTTTATCCAAAGAGGGGCTGCTTTCAGCCATTGTAAAAGAGGGAGAATCGGCATTTAAAAACTTATATACGCCCATTTTAAAAGAATCGGATCCGAAAGAAGTGATTCGATTGACGATTGCTCTCCCCTTAACGGTTCCGGAAAGTCATTACGAGTTTTGGCGATTACAATTTCGCTTGAAATGGGAATTGCAGTCAGTAAATCATAAAAAATCACAACCGCTGATCGACAAGCTTTCCTGGGCCTTTGCTGAATTAGGCGTTGCTCATCCCAAACAAGAAGCGGAATTTTTAAGTGATTATTTAGAAGGATTAGCCAGCCAGATTCTTTTGGGGAAGGAAGTGAACAAAAAGAAGACGGAGGAATTTCTACTTTTGAAATATAAGCTCACATAATATTGATAAGAAGATTTGACTTGCGTCAAATGCATACCTTTAATCCATGAGTAAAATTGAATGGCAAATTGCCAAAGAATACGAAGACATCACCTATAAAAAAGCCAATGGTGTAGCCCGGATCGCTTTCAATCGACCGGAGGTCCGCAATGCATTTCGGCCGACGACAGTCGGTG
>JABDLW010000723.1 GCA_013001805.1 Saprospiraceae bacterium
CTACAATTGGTACACCCGCAGCAATAGCTACTTTTTTAGCAGAAATTTTATCTCCCACTTGTAACATAACATCGGGGCTTGGCCCTACCCATATAATACCTGCATCCAGGCACGCCTGTGCAAATTCATCATTCTCTGATAAAAAGCCATATCCCGGGTGAATGGCATCAACTCCGTGCTCTTTGGCTAAGTCGATGATGGCGTGGATATCTAAATAAGGTTTCAGAGGTTCGTCGTTAGGGCCGATTTGATAAGCTTCATCAGCCTTATACCGGTGGAGGGAATACCGGTCTTCATGCGTATACATGGCGATCGTACGAATGTTTATTTCCGACGCTGCCCGACAAATACGGATAGCAATTTCCCCACGATTAGCAATTAGAAGACGTTTAATAGGACGAGTAGTAACCTTTGACATGTTGCTCTAGCTTTCAAGCCCACATGACCACTTGCGGACAAAATGAATGACGACGCCCAAAATTACATTTTTCCTATGGATTCGACCACCCGAATACAAATCCAAGAATTTTATGCCAGGAAAAAGGTTGTATTAACAACTGCTTAGAAAATCTTTTGATCCAGTACCCCTACATTTGCTGCGCAAATGCAAAATGTCCTCTTCATTATATTAGTCCTGGCTTCCCCGCTCCTTGCGAATGATGAAGTCTTCGAAGCCTACCAGTTGAGCCAGCCGATCAATTTTGATGGTTGGGTACAGGATGACGAGTGGGGAGATATTCCGGTGTTAAGCCTGGAAATGCAACTGCCCAATATGGGTGATACACCCAGTCAACTTTCTGAAGTAAGGGTCGCTTATGATGACCAATTTGTATACCTCTCTGGGCGGTTATACGATAATGATGTGGAGACAATGATGGCAAACACCAAAAAACGGGATGCCATCTCCGGATCAACCCAATTCTTTGGAATGATACTCGATTCCTACAATGACAATGAAAATGCCCTGGCATTTTTTACCACACCTACCGGGATTCGATGGGATGGAGCTATTTCTCGCGATGCGATAGGAGGTAATCCGCTGAACATTAGTTGGAATGCATTCTGGGATGTCAAGGTGCAAAGAAATGACGAAGGTTGGTTTACTGAGATTAGAGTCCCATTTACGAGCCTGGGGTTTGAAGATGTGAATGGCGATGTCACCATGGGCTTTATCACTTTTCGATATATACCAAGGACGAATGAAGTCGATATGTATCCGCTGATTCCACCGGATTTTGGAGAATTCAGTGCCTGGAGACCGTCCATGGCACAGGATATTCTATTTCGGGGGGTGCAGCGCAAAAGGCCGTTTTATATCACGCCCTATGTTTTGAGTGGATTCTCTTCGGTTAATGATTTGAATGAAGGGGGTAATGCCTATGTGTCTGATAACGAATTCATCAGGCAGATTGGAGGAGATATAAAATTTGGATTGAGTAAGGGATGGACGCTTGATCTCAGTGTAAATACTGATTTTGCCCAGGTAGAAGCAGATGACCAGCAGGTCAACCTCACCCGGTTTAGCTTGTTTTTCCCGGAGAAGAGACTGTTCTTTCAAGAGCGATCAGGCGTATTCAATTTTAGTTTTGGAAGAAGAGATCAACTTTTTTACTCGCGAAGAATCGGGATCAATGATGGAGAAATACAACGTATAATAGGAGGCGCAAGAGTGGTGGGACGCAGTGGAGATTGGGATATCGGATTGATTAGTATGCAGACAGCTAAAGATGGTGAACTCCGTGGAGAGAACCTCTCTGTATTACGTCTAAAACGGGATATTATCAACGAACGTTCGGACTTGGGAATGCTGCTCACTCATCGCACAGATTTTGAAGGCAACTATAATTTTAACTATGGGATTGATGCAGTAATTGAAGTATTTGATGAGCATCAGCTGTCTGTAAAGTATGCCCAAACATTTGACAGCGAAATCGAAAATAAAATCTTTGATCCAAGTTCTTCTAAATACTGGTTGAGCTTCAGTACCCAACGCAGACGAGGATTTAGTCACGGTACGAGCATATCACGGTCAGGAATTAATCATATTCCCGGTATGGGATTTCAACAAAGAGATAATTATACCCGATTTGGTAATCGCACTGCTTACAACTGGTTTCAGGAAGGAGATTCCAAAATTTTCTTCCATGGTGCTCAGTCGGGTGGCTCTATTCATTGGAGTAATACGACTGGCCGAATTGAGTCATTGGGTTGGCGCGTGGGCTGGGAAATGGCCTTAAAGGATGGTTGGAGATTTGAAGCGAGGTTGAGACCCTCAATTGAGAACCTCGTGGAGCCATTTGAATTGTCAGATGATGTGACTATTCCAATTGGTGATTATAATTTCACTTATTATGAAGCTGAAGTTTCATCTCCGATGACCAAGTCTTTAACATGGATGGGCGAAGTAAAATACGGCCCATTTTATGACGGACACCGAAGTGGTCTTTCTTTTACCCCAACGTTCAATGTTTCACCTTCTGTTGAACTCTCCGGGACTTATGAATACAACAGGGCCTCATTTGATGACCGGGATGAGGTATTGAATTTTCACCTCATTCGCTTGAAGTCCTTATTCATGTTCAATACACAGCTTTCATTGGCAACTTTGGTCCAGTACAATAATCAGAGTAAGACCTTTCTTGGGAATGTTCGCCTTCGATATAACCCTTCCGAGGGCAATGATCTGTTCGTAGTGTATAATGATGATTTGAATAGTGACCGCTTCCGCGAAAGCCCCGTCTTGCCAACGACTAATCAGCGATCTATCCAGGTGAAGTATTCATATACTTTTAGATTGTAATCTCTTTAAGGGATAGTATCTTCGATGCGCTGATAGTTTAACCAAATAACCAATTCTCTTGTTATCAGGGTATCACAGTTGTTAATGACAGAAATTAAAACAGTTCCGCGATTAGAATCATTCAAGAGAGCGTTAAGCTTTGTTGAAAATCCCCTGCCAGTCATAGATGCGGCACTTAAAACGTATGGCAATACCTATTATACCAGGATTATTGGTGGCCGGAAAATTGTCATGACCATTGAGCCAGTTGTTGCGCAACATATACTTCAAAAAAATAATAAGAATTATATCAAATCAGAGCTTCAGACTGAAGCCCTTGGGAAATATGTCGGCTTGGGATTGCTTACCGCAAATGGTGACTATTGGTTACGACAAAGAAGGTTAATTCAGCCTGGATTTCACAAAGCGAAGCTGGCTACTTTAATCGAAATAATGGTTGCCGAAATTGAAAAATTTTATGATGACCTTGAGTTACGTATCGGCCAAAATACCTCGGTTGATATCAATGATGCCATGATGGAATTGACCCTGAGAGTCGTGTCTAAATCGCTGTTTAGTACCGGTATTGATGAGGACAAGATTGTTGAGCTGGGAAATACGATTAACCGTTTACAGCAGCACATTGTTCGTGAAGTGCGCTTGCCCCTGATGAATTGGTGGAGGAGGGTAAATGGAAGTGTTCGAAGAGCAAAATCACTGGCCGCTGAAGTCCGTGGAATGCTCCAGGTCATCATTGATCAACGAAAAGCTGACGGAGTAGTACAAGATGATCTACTGGACATGTTGATTCATTCACGATATGAGGACACAGGTGAACCTATGACGAATCAGCAAATACTGGATGAGGCGATTATTTTGTTTGTAGCAGGTTATGAGACAACGGCTAACACCTTAGCCTGGTGTCTGCATTCCTTACGGGAACACCC
>JABDLW010000085.1 GCA_013001805.1 Saprospiraceae bacterium
GCTTTGTATCCTGGGAAATATACCTCAATTGGGATCCTGGGATACTAAGAACCCTAAGTTGCTGGATAATGCTGATTTCCCGATCTGGAATGCAGGTATCACCATGCCCGGACGATCGGTAATTGAATATAAATATGGCCTGTTTGATTCCCACAAAGGGGAGGTCATTGAATTGGAAGCGGGTTCCAACCGGACAGTCTCCACTTTTAGCTTGCAAGATGTTGATCTGGCGGTGATCACAGATGCGAATTTCCGGAGATCCGGAAGCATGTGGAAAGGAGCAGGTATTGCTCTACCGGTCTTTTCCATCCGCACTTCATCCAGTTTTGGCGTAGGTTCATTTTCTGACTTGCATGCATTAATTGATTGGGTGCAGGCTATTGGTATGATGATGGTCCAAATTCTGCCGGTAAATGACACCATGGCAACCAAATCCTGGCTCGATTCATCTCCTTATTCTGCGATATCGGTTTTTGCCTTGCATCCGCTATATTTAGATCTGACTTTGATGCCAGGATTCGACAGCATTGATCAAGAGTTGTATCATCAGAAACAGGTCGCTTTAAATGCTTTGTCTGCATTGGATTACGAAATGGTCTTGCACTCCAAAATGTCATTTGCCAGGCAGATTTTTACCGCACAAAAGCAACAGCTCAAAAAAGACGGGGACTTTGTAAAATTCCGGGAAGAACACATTGGATGGCTTAATGCTTATGTATCGTTTTGTGTGCTTCGCGATCGATTTAATTCTCCAAATTTCAACAATTGGAATAATTTCGATCGATATTCTCAGGCTATTTACGATGAATTATCCAACGATCCGGACTATAGCGCAGAAATACGTTTTTATGAATTTTTACAATTTCATCTCGATAATCAATTTCGCCGGGTGCGATCGTATGCTCGTGAGATGGGTGTTGTTTTGAAAGGGGATATTGCCATTGGGGTACTTCCCTATAGTGCTGATGCCTGGGCGAATCCGGACTTGTTTTATCTCGACCGGCAAGCCGGAGCACCGCCAGATCCTTTTTCTTCTTCTGGTCAAAATTGGGGCCTTCCGCCTTATAATTGGGATGCTATGGCGCGGGATGGCTACCAGTGGTGGCAGGATCGGCTTCGCCACTTCGCCCGGTATTTTGATGCATACCGGATCGATCATATATTAGGCTTTTTTCGCCTTTGGCAAATCCCATCAAATCAGGTGCAGGGACTTTTGGGGTTTTTTAGTCCTGCCATTCCCGTTACCCGGTCTGAATTTATTACGCGGGAAATAACATTTGATGCAGAGCGATTTTGTGAACCGTTCATTACCGAGGCATCTTTTGAGAGTCTCCCGGCAGAGGATGCAGCTATTTTAAAACAAAAATTCTTTAAGAAGCCAAGAGGTAACTTCTTTCAATTTAAATCCCAATATAATTCACAAAAAAAGATTACTGCCTTCTTTAAAAAGGACAATCATGCGATCAGTCGCAAATTTGAAATATTTCTTCTACAACTTCATACGGAAGTCCTGTTCATTAAAGAGCTGGCTAATGGGGAAGTGGTTTTTCATCCCCGGATTAATTTACAGCATACGCAATCTTTTAAGGCGCTGGATCAGGCCACTCAGCGCAAACTAGTTGATCTGCACAACGATTACTTTTATCATCGGCAGGAAGAGCACTGGCGTGAACTGGGATTATTAAAACTGCCGGTAATCAAAGCGGCAAGCGATATGCTCATGTGTGGTGAAGACCTGGGCATGATTCCAAAATGTGTGCCGGAAGTAATGCAACAGTTGGACATTCTTACACTGGAAATTGAACGAATGTCGAAACGGCCGGAAACCGAGTTTGTGCAACCACAAGACGTACCCTATTTTTCCGTAGGAAGCACATCGTCGCACGACATGCTGCCATTGCGGGCATGGTGGAATTCACTCGGAGATGATACCAGGAATCTTTACTACCGTGATCAACTGTGGCAGGAAGGATTGCCGCCGGAAACGTATTCCAGCGATCTTGCCCGGATGATTATCGAGAAGCATCTTGATTGGCCCTGCATGTGGATGGTGTTTCCCATCCAGGACATCTTTGCTTTACATGAACAACTACGCGTGAGTGACCCCCTTGATGAACGCATTAACGTGCCCGGGGATACAAATCATTATTGGCAGTACCGGATCCCGGTCAACATAGAAAAACTAAATGACTTTGAAGAATTTAATACCCTGTTGGATTTCCTGGTGAAAAAATACCGGTCCTTTGAGGGTACCTCTACTTACTCCTGAATGAGACTGAAGATGGGAGATTTTGAATTCAACCCACAAATAAATCTACCAATAGAAATATAGCCCTGCAGCAGAAACAATAAAATAACTCACGAGGGTCGCTGCACCACCATAGTCCTTTGCGACACGCTGGCCAAAAAATAACATCAAGATAGAGAGGTTGGCGAGTAACATGCCGATACAGGCCAGCATTTTATCACCAGTGCTTATATAATAAATAACACCGATCCCCGAAAGGAATCCCGCTGCCAGTTCAGCGAGAGTAATTGTCGGCATCAGCAGGTCAATAGTCTTTGCGAGGAACGTCTTACTGAAGTGTTCTTTGTAAAAAGCTTTTTCGTCCTTCCAATTAAATAATTTATCCAGCCCGGATTGAATGAATAAAATGGCCATAAATACGGAAAATAAAACCTGCATTACAAAAATCTGGTTTAGCTCCATGATTGTATTTTTTTATTCAATCTAAAATATGTACTAGTTCGTGTACTTAATAGTGGAGAATACAGTCATCCTCATTTGTAAATTCTTCTTTCGCCTCCGGCCTGTCCAGCTTGGCCTGCCAGATGGACGGGGCAAACTTTTGGCAGCAAAAGTTTGACAAAACTGCCAGACTGCAGTTCTTGGCGGTCACACTAGGTGTTCTTCCGCTACACCCTATAAACTCACCTGTTGTGC
>JABDLW010000745.1 GCA_013001805.1 Saprospiraceae bacterium
TAGTGATTAATACACATCCCCAAGTCTGTGATTATTGCAGATTTACCGATGGACCATCTTTCCATTTTTTAATCTGGATTTTGATGATAAAATACGCATTGTAAACAGAAGATGATTTTGCCAATAACTCCTTTGTACAGAAGACGAAGCCATTTTATTTTTCACATCTGATGCGTATAGCAAGATAGGTAATCTAAATCGTTTTTTATTTACCTTCTCTGCTTCTCGCATGGTCAAGTATTCAAATGAATTGATGCAGAGGATTTTTGCTCTGGTGCTTGATAGAACTTCTTCAGATTAGTGTGCCATGATGGCCGAAGTATCGCCTCGTTGACCTCTATAATGGATCTGCAGCATATTTTGATATTGTGGGAATGTTCCTGTGTTTTTTGGAGGAATGTGTTGACGGGTATTTGGCCTTGATAAGATCGTGCTTTCGAGAGATATTTGTGTTATTTTTATTGTCGGCCAGGTAAGGAAACCAGCCTGATTTGCCAGGGATTTATCACTCTTAGTCGCAATGAATGCTGACATTTCAAATAGGATTCATCGACTCCACCAGGATGGCGTGGAATACCAGGTGTATCGTCCGGGACCACTAGTTGATGTTTTTATCGATCATTTTTTGATCGCCAAGGGGTATCCCACCTTTATAGAAGAACAACTTTTTACCAACAATGAGATTGAGCTCTTTTTTAATTTAGGAGATCGAAATGATGGGCAACTACACAGTGATCAACCAAATTTGTCATTTTCATCCACGGTGATTTCAGGATTAAGGAGTTCATTTATGCGCATCTATCCTAGAAACCTTTTTTATATAGCAGGGATGCGATTTACCCTATTTGGATTTTACCACATTTGGCAAATTCCAGCTTCTGAATTATCAGAGAGAAACTTTCAGGCAGATGATGTGCTCGGAAAAGAAATTAATGAATTGAGAGAAAAACTTTCGGAATGTGCTGGCAATAAGAAGTTTGCCTTGATGAATGATTGGATTCTGAAAAAAGTCGATTCGAATTTACAAACTGCTCGAGCCTGGAATAAGGTGGACTTCTTTCTTCAACGACCCAATTCTTTAATTAAAGAATCACTCCCAAGCCTCTTGGGATATTCGCACAAACATTCAGTTCACCTCATTACTAAAATGTGTGGACTATCTCCAAAACTTGTTCATCGCATTTATAGAATAAGATCCATGCTCAGCCAATCTCAAATACACAATGAATCTTCATGGGCGGATATTGCATATGACTTTGGCTTTTCTGACCAAAGCCATCTTATCAGGGAATTTAAGCTCTTTACTGGCTTTACACCCTCACAATTGATCGCAAATCTTCCCAAGGATTACATAATCAAACAACTGAGGTAACTTTTCTTCTATACAGCAAGGCTCTAGCCGCATAACTTGTTGAATAAAAGAAAAGTCATGTTTGAAAACCTTCATTATCTACTAAGTTTGCACGGCCTTGTCGGTGCCTCAGCGTTGCTTTCATTTTGGATCGCAGCCACAGCTCGAAAGGGTGGCAAAAGGCACATTACTGCCGGTCGCATTTATCTGATTTCCATGTGCCTGGTGCTCATTAGCACCATACCATTAATCCTCCACTTTTATTTTGGAGGTAACATTCAAAGATCTATCACTTTACTGTTCCTTTTTTTCGTTGTCTTATCTGCTATCATCATGTTGTTTTTCTCCATCCGAAATAAGAATTCCTTGTCCCGGCACCGAACGATTATGTATAAGATCTATGCTATTTTCATGTCTGCCTTTAGCCTACTGGTTCTTTATCAGGCATGGACAAATCCCTTGCTGGTAAAGAAAATTCTACTTGTTGGTTTCGCCTCTATCGGCCTGATCATCGGGATCTCTATGGCTCAATTGGCGTGGGCAAAAAAGGTGGATAAACAATGGTGGTTGAGACAACATATGAATGGAGCCATGGTCGCCTTTGCTGCCACCCATGCCTCCTTTTTTGGGTTGGGACTTCGGAAATTAATGCCTGCCCTTGCTGGAGACTGGATGCACACTGTCACCCAGGTATCAATCCTGGTATGGCTTATTATCTGAGATTCTATCTGGGTAAGCGAATCATTCAGAGGAGAAAAGAGAACCAAAGTCAACCAATAGTCGGTTCAATCACGGCAGGAAAGACATTGGTAGAGACCTAGAATATTTTCCTTGGTATGTCAAGACTCCAAATTGAATCGACCATAAAAAAAAGAGATATCCTACCGGTTTCTCTCGTGATTTTACCCGTGGACTCCCCGGCACTTCTAAAGCTATCCCAGCACCTCTTTACTGCCAAGGAACGGCTGATGATACTGCCTTTCTCCGGTTGCTTTATACATCGCATTGGCTATTGCGCCAAAAATGGGTGGGAATGGGGGTTCGCCCATCCCTGTCGGATTAATTTCATTTTGAACAAAGTGGACATCAATATTTTTAGGCGCTTCAGCCATTCGAATGATGCGGTATTTGTCAAAATTTTTCTTTTCGGGAACACCATCTTTAAAAGTCAATTCACCATAGAAAGCGTTACCGATGCCATCGGTAATGGCTCCCTCGGTCATATTAATGGCCGCATCCGGATTTACCACGATGCCGCAATCAATAGCGCAACATACATTTTGTACTACCGGTTTACCTGCTTCCATGATCAGATCCAGTACATGAGCGGCATAGGTATTGTGACAGAAATAAGCCGATACCCCACGATGCACGTTGGCTTGGTTTTGTCCCCATGCAGATTTTTCCCGCACTAATTCTAACACACCCGCATAACGCTCCGCATCATAATCATTCCGCTCTCCGACCGGATTTTCTTGTGCCTGTTTTAACATGTCCAGACGAAATTGAATCGGATCTTTGCCAGCGGCCTCGGCTACTTCATCTAAAAATGATTGCTCGGCACCGGCCATAAAATTGGAGCGAGGTGCCCGAAATGCACCAATAGATATGTTGGAATCAATAGACCATTCTTCTGCCAAATAATTTTGAATAGCACCGGCTGGAAAACGATTGGCAAACAACGGACTTTCGGGAATACCTCCCGCTTTGACATGAAAAGCTATCATGTTATTATTTTCATCCAGGGCAGCCCGGTAAGTCGCATGATAAGTGGGACGATAAATTCCATTGGTCATATCATCCTCACGAGTATAGACTAATTTTACCGGTGCATTTACTCTTTGCGAGATTAATGCTGCTTCCACTACATAGTGTGCATAGGCCTTGCGCCCAAAACCTCCTCCCATGCGGGGAATCTCCATCTCTATGTTTTCCGGAGGGATTCCCAGACCACTGGCGATGGCAGGAATAATTAGTGATGGTATCTGAATCGCCGCTGCGATATGCACTTTATCTCCATCCACATGAGCAAAAGCGTTTAAGGGCTCCATCGAATTGTGGGCAAGAAAGGGAGCTGAATAACTTCGCTCAATAATTTTTGCTGCATGCCTGAAGGCTGTTTCGGGATCACCGTCCTTGCGGACTATTTTACCATGCCGGCCGGCCACTTCCTGCATTTGAGCGCGGTGATCCGCGGAAGACTCTAAGCCAGCAGGAATATTTTTAGTTTCCTTTCCCCTAAAACCGTTAATCGTTTCCGTATGCGATTCAATCTCTTTCCATTCAATCCTTAATTGCTTTTTAGCCTGCATAACTTCCCAGGTAGAGTTTCCAACAATAGCTACAATTTCCGGGAAAGCATTGGCATCAAATCCTCCCTTTTCAAAGTCATCCTGATAGCTTTTAATTGCAATCACATCCCTGATGCCCGGCATGGCTTTGGCTGCCGAATCATCTATTGATTTCAAGGTCATCCCGAATGCTGGAGGATGTTCAATCATGGCAATCAACATGCCCTCCTTGTGATAATCGAAGCCAAATAGAGGATCCCCCTTGACAATAGCTTTTCCATCCACATTCTTCTGAGATTTACCGATGATCTTAAAGTCTTTGACATCTTTTAGTTTTACCTCTTCCGGTACGGGTATGTTAGCTGCCGCGGAAGCAAATTCTCCATAGCCAGCGGTTTTACCAGTAGCGACATGGTGCAATAGGCCACCATCGGTCGTAATCTCGTCCACTGGAACTTGCCAAAGCTGTGCTGCAGCTTCCCTCAACATATGTCGCGCTGATGCGCCAGCCATGCGTAGAGGTTCCCACCGGGACATAATACCCCGACTTCCTCCGGTAAACTGGAAACCAAAATTTTCCGGATGATACGGAGCCTGTTCCACGATCACTCTTTTCCAATCCACATCCAATTCCTCGGCAATTAGCATTGGCATGGAAGTCCGCACGTTTTGACCAAATTCTGGATTGGGAGTATAAATAGTAACTACACCATTGTCACCTATTTTTAGGTAAGAATTTATTTCGAACCATTCCTTAGGCATGGCCATAATTTCCTCCTCTGATTTGGATTGGCAGGAAGCCAGCCAACTAAAACCGAGCATCATTCCACCTCCGGTTAAAGTCGTAGATTTCAAAAATGATCGCCTGCCGACAGCTGTTTTTATGATGGACATTTTCTGAATTTTTTCAATGGTTAAATAGACCTTAAATACTTAAAAATAGAAATGATTATTTCGATGCTGATGCAGTTTTTATCGCCGCTTTGATACGAGTGTAAGTGCCACACCGGCAGATGTTGCCATGCATGGCTGATTCAATTTCCTCATCACTTGGCTTAGGGTTTGCGCTTAATAATGCGGCCGCATTCATTATTTGACCAGACTGACAATAACCACATTGTGGTACATCATGTGCTAACCATGCCTCCTGCAAAGGATGGTCTCCGTTTTCAGACAAACCTTCGATCGTAGTAACGGGTTGACTACCAACCTGTGACACTGGTAAAATACAGGATCGCATCGCGATGCCACCCAGGTGAATGGTACATGAGCCACATTGCGCAATTCCACAACCGTATTTAGTGCCAAATAGCTGTAAATGGTCGCGTAATACCCAAAGTATTGGCGTAGAAGGATCGACCTCTACCGTATATTCTTTTCCATTGATATTTAAATTAAAATTTGCCATTTTATCTGAATTAAGATTGTTTTTTAGATCTATTAATTATTTCTCAGTGTTTTCATTAAAAGCTTCAATATTATTCATTGTTAGCCTAAGACCTTTTCTCCCTGGATAAAAGGTTGATCATATAATCGTTCTCCGGTCGCCCGGTACAGTGCATTGGCTACAGCAGCAAACACAGGGGGAAATGTCGGCTCTCCCAAACCGGTCGGGTCAATGTCATTTTCTACAAAATGGATATCAATTTCCTTGGGAGCCTCTGACATGCGGATCATTCTATATTGATGGAAGTTGTTTTTTGCTGGTATACCATCTTTAAAAGTAAGTTCTCCATATAATGCATTTCCGATTCCATCTACTATAGCGCCTTCGGCCAGGTTCGCCGCTGCATCGGGATTGATCACAATACCACAATCGACGGCGCAGTGAACCTTTTGGATCACCGGTTTTCCATTTTCAATGATCATATCGAGTACTTGAGCCGCATAGGAGTTATGACAGAAATATGCAGAAATTCCCCGGTGCACACCGGATTGTTCCTCTCCCCAACCCGATTTTTCTCTTACTAACTCCAGGACACCTGCATACCGGGCGGCATCGTAGTCATTTTTTTCGCCCACGGGATTTTTCTTTGCCCGTTCAAGTAATTCCAAACGGAAATCAATTGGGTCTTTACCTATTTGCTCAGATAATTCGTCCAGAAACGATTGCTCTGCACAGGCCATAAAATTAGAACGGGGAGCCCTGAATGAGCCGATTGTTATATTGGTATTAATGGTCCAGCTTTCAGCCAAATAGTTTTCAACCGCCCCTGCCGGAAAACGGTCGGCGTAAAGTGGACTTTCCGGAATGCCCCCGGCATTAATATGTAAAGCAGTCAGATTATTGTCTGCATCCAGCGCTGCCCGGTAGGTAGCTTGATAAGTTGGACGATAGATACCCCCGCTCATGTCGTCTTCACGGCTATAGACCAACTTAATAGGCCTTTGCATTTCTTGGGACAGGAGGGCAGCTTCCAGCGCCCAGTGCGCATAAGAACGCCGGCCGAATCCTCCACCAAGCCGCGTTAATTCTATATTGATATTTTCCACTGGTATTCCAAGCCGGGCTGAAAGTGCATGTTCGGTGAGTTCCGCTTTTTGCAGAGGACCTGCCAGCTCGGCTTTACCATCCTTTACATCAGCGAAAAAATTCATGGGTTCCATGCAATTGTGGGCAAGGAAGGGACCGGTATACGTTCTCTCGATGACCCTGGCTGCCTGGCGGAAAGCCTCTTCCGGGTTGCCATCCTTTCGTACTACATTTGCAGGTTTGGATGCTATTGTGGCCATTTGAGCCTGGTGGTCAGCCGTATTCTCAAGTCCCGCCGGAATGGTTAGCCTCTGCTTGCTTCTACCGTAAGGAGTTCGATCCTCGGTGTAAGTTTTAAAGGGTTCCCATTGTACCTCTATGGCTTTCTTGGCGTTCATGACCTCCCAGGTTGTATCGCCCACGATAGCAACTACTTCCAAAAATGTACAAGTATCAAAATGTTGTCTTTCATATGCATCGTCAAGTACTTTGACAGTCAGAATGTCTCGAATACCGGGCATAGACCTGGCAGTAGAGTCATCGACAGATTTTAACTTCATTCCAAAGGCAGGAGGATGTACAATCATAGCGATTAGCATCCCTTCTCTATGCATGTCCATACCAAATAACGGCTGTCCGGTCACAATTTTTTTTCCATCTACATTTTTTTGTGAAGTACCAATAATCCTGAATTCATCTATGTTTTTTAGTTGCACTTCTTCAGGAACTGGTATTTGACCTGCCCTGGAAGCTATTTCGCCATAGCTGGCTGATTTACTACTTTGAGCATGTTTTAGTACCCCTGCATCAGTTGTGATCTCATCAACCGGTACACCCCATGATTGTGCCGCTGCCTCGCGTAACATTTGCCGGGCTGTGGCTCCAGCCATCCGCAGTCCATTCCAACCGGATCGAATCGCGTTGCTACCTCCAATAAATTGCCGTGTGTATAAGTCGGTATCTAGAGGGGCTTGTTCGACAATGACTGCACTCCATTCGATGTCCAGTTCTTCCGCTACAATCATGGGCATAGAGGTCTTTATATTCTGCCCTCCCTCCGGATTGGGTGACATGATGGTCACTTGTCCATTGTCTGCGATTTTCAAATATGCGTTGAAATCAAACCACTCCTTTGGCGGATCCGTCATGCCTGGCTCAGTTGCCGGATTGCAAGACGCAAACCAGCAAAAGTTGAGCATCAAACCACCTCCGGCTACGGCAGAATTTTTCAAGAATGATCGCCGGTTGTATGATGTTTTTATAGTCGCCATATTTCTGCTTTTCTTAAAATTAAGATAATAACGGTTAATTTGCTTTATCCAGGTTTGCTTTTGTTTTACATAATGACCGATGAGGACTTAATTAACTTTCATCTGTTTGAGAAAAACTTTATGGGTGATAAATAATAAATTAAGTATGACAAAATCGATTAAGTAGGGCAAACTGCGTTTAAGCATGATAATATTAATTGGTTTTTTATCAGTCACGTCTTTTTTAATTTACTTACGGTAATGCAAACGCCATAATGGAACCCGAAGGCTGTTCCTCTGTGCCTCCAACGGAAAGAGCTAAGT
>JABDLW010000089.1 GCA_013001805.1 Saprospiraceae bacterium
GGAGTGAACTGGCTTACCAGACCTATCTCGAGTTAGCGATCGACTATTATAAAATCGGCCGGAGGGACGATGCGGTAGCGGTTTTGGATTTGGCCCCACAACATCCTATTGTCGATGTATGGTGGTCATTCTTAAAATTTAGCCAGGATTCTACAATTGCATTAGAATATGTATTAAATCAGGAAGATTTAAGTCCCGATCTGGTATTTCCTTATCGGTTAGAAACTTTAAAAGTGTTACAATGGGCCAATGGTAAATCAGATCTGTGGAAAATAAAGTATTATTTGGCTCTGAATTATTGGGGTTTGGGCCGTGATCGCGAGGCGCTGGAGATTCTTAATGGAATGCAGGAAAATGTGCATTATGCACCCCTTTATACTACACGAGCTCATTTGCGGAAACAATTAGACCAGGATCCCCGGTCCGATTTTGAGCATGCGCTGCAGATTAATAAAAACGATTGGAGGTCCTGGCACCAGCTAATTTCTTTTTATGGTGAAAAAGGCTTAAATGAGAAAATGCTGGTAGCATCAAAAGAAGCTTTTGAAAGAATTCCCGATAGTTATGTCATGGGTATGCATTATGCCCGGGCTTTGCTATCAGATAAAAAGTATTTGGCATCGATTGATGTTCTCAAAAGCATTAATGTGCTTCCCTATGAGGGAGCATCGCAGGGACGAAAGTTATGGCAAGAAGCTAATTTAGCTGCGGCCCGGGATTTCATGAGAGAACAGAATTGGATTAAAGCGATTGATTTATTGCAGGATAGTAAAGATTGGCCGGAAAATCTTGGTGTAGGGCAACCTTTCGATCCAGACCTCCGCTTATCGGATTATTTATTGGCGAAATGTTATGATAAATTGGGAAAAAGTGACCTGGCTAAACAGCACCTGGAATCAGTTGAAAATTACCATGCTTCGGACCCCCTGCAGCCAGAATTAAATGATTTAATTAATATCAAAATAGACCGGGAGAAAAATAGGAGCAGTTCTTTCTTAGAGAAACTGGATGACTCCGGCAATAAGATCCTTGTGAATTACCTAAAAGCTTATGAGCGGGGTGATCAAAAGGAGATGACGCAAATAGAAGAAAAGCACTCCGCACGTTTTTCCGGAGATTTATTTGATGTATTAAAGTTTGCAATTGATTTGGATTAAGGATATTGATTGGCGTCCCCTTGCCGAGCCGTTGTTGTGAATCTGGCCAACAACTCAGTGTACTACTTTTCTCGGCCATTGTTGGCTTCCCAGCCAACAATGAAAGCTACTGTTCTAACTGGCAGCACTCTTCAAATGTCAATCTGTGAGCACACCCGGCTCCGAAATGCCGGCGAGGACAAGCGGCATTGGCGGTTTTGGATGGAATGAAGAATGTGCTTAACGTTATGTCGTGACTATGCGTTAGCGACTTACATCACCGTTGGCCCTCAGTGCTTTTAGATTCACTTCGTCTTTAGAATTTCTTTTCTTGTATTCATTAGTGCCTCAGTCTTAAATTTCCTATTCACTGTATCTCTTAGTTTATATGGACGATTAAAACTCTCCTGTGTCAACTTGAAGTGATTAGCTAATCTTCTGATGGTATCTTTTGACAATCCCTTTTGATAACTCAAAATTTTGGATACTGTTCCCTTTGATAAATTTAGGATCTCTGTCAAATCTTTGGCCTTTAATTGGTGTTCGTCCATCAGTGCTTTAATTATTTGCACCGGATCTAAATCTGGCTCCTGATATTGGGTACTATCCCAATTTTCAATGAGAAGTGTAAGAAGTTCTATTTCATCTTCATTTTTATCATTATTCTGCTCCAGTAGAGATCGAAGTTTCTTGCAATATTCATCATATTGTCTTTTTGTCTTGACTATTCTGTATTTTATTGAAGCTGACATTTTAATAATTTTCTATTGTGTATTGTTGTTGTTTATCACAGATCCTCGTGTATTCCTTGTGTGTACCGATCCAATTTATGTATAAGTGAACATTTTTCTTGCCAAAGTAGTAAGAGCATATCAGTCGATAATTATTACCACCAATGTTGAAGATTACTCGATTTGTTCCTTTACCTAGAAAATCTGCTGTCCCATATAGAGATTTAATATCAGCAGGCTCAAACCAATCTGCTCCTTTTAAAAGAGATAACCAGAGATCAAATGAAGACTTACTTCTCGGATGCTTATCTGTGAAGTCCAGGATCGTTTGTTTCTTCACAAGACGTATTCTCATAACGACAAAGATGCTTGATTTGTTTCACATAGGGAAACTAATTCTGCGATTCTACTGCACGACCTTGGTGGCTTCCCAGCCGACAATTATTCCTACTTCGCTCCTTTGCAGCACCCTTCAATGTAAACTGAGAGCACACCCGTCTTCGTAATGCCGGCGAGGACGCGCGGCATTGGCGGTTTTGGATGCAATGAAGAAGAACATTCTTCGTAATACTGGCGCGGATGGTTAGGTGTTGGAGGTGCCCCTTCCCGGGCCGTTGTTGTGCCTCTGGCCAACGACATCTTGCACTATCCTCTCTCGGCCATCATTGGCTTCCCCGCCAGCGTTAAATTAAGTACTGTAGCATGTCACTAATTTTCACCAGTTGTTTGAAATTTGGGTGCTCGATTTCATGGTCAATTCTCTCATGGTCCCAGGTCGTGTGATAGGGCACATGAAATGCATGTCCCCCCAGATTGAGGATTGGCAAAATATCCGATTTTAGTGAATTTCCAATCATTAGAAATTCCCCTGGTGCAATATCCAGATGACCAATTAATTTCTCGTAGTTACTTTCTTTTTTATCTGACAGAATTTCTATATGGTGAAAATATTTCTCTAAGCCTGACTTCACCAACTTCCTTTCCTGATCGAGTAAGTCGCCCTTGGTTGCCATCACCAAACGAAAGGTTCCATTTAATTCTTTCAGCACATATTCTACTCCATCTAATAACTCGATGGGCTTATGTAACATTTCTTTACCGAAGCCAATGATTTTTTCGATCACTTCCACCCGGATAGTTCCACCACTCATTTCGATTGCTGCCTCAATCATTGAAAGGATAAAGCTCTTGATGCCGTAACCGTAATGCGTAAGATTATTTATTTCAATTTTAAGGAGCTCTCTTGATACGGTATGCTGAGGATGGAAATCCTCCATCAACTGGCAAAATTTACTTTCAATTTCTTGAAAATAAGGTTCATTTACCCAAAGGGTATCATCGGCATCAAAAGCGATGACTTTTATATTATCATACATAACACGTGGTTCTATGGGGTGAATTTGACCATTTTTTTGGAATAATTGTGGATAGAGTGGTTGCCTTTGTCCTGAGCAGATCAGCAATATTATTCACTGTTGATCTTTTGAATATCACCTTGGGACACCCTGCAAGACACTCTAATGGGACTATCCTGCTAAGATTTTAAACTCTAGTATTAGTATCCGAGATAGAACTTGCTGAAATTTGGATTAAGAATTGACCAAATATTCACAGTCCGAAAATTAAAGCAATGAACAACTATTGGTACATGGGAATCCTGATACTATTGCCATTTTTAGGCGCTTCTCAGGAATTTGAAGTAGAAGGAGACGTGAAAATCCGTGACAATGATCCGATACTGCGGCTGAGCAGTAATACCAATCAAAGCCTGGGTTATTTACTGGGGTACTCAGGTGGTGTTACGCTTGGGGTATTTTCCGGAGATTTAAACTTCTATACAAGAGTAGGCCCAACCTCGTCGCTAAAAATGCGTGTCAAAGACAATGGCAATGTCGGCATCAAAACATCCGATCCACTCACCAAGCTGCACATTTCGGGAGGAGTTGATGCTTCACTTTCAACGCATGGATATCTCATGCTCGGTTCCCGGACTTCCACCAATATCATCATCGATAACAATGAAATCATGGCCCGAAATAATGGTCAGACCTCGCCTCTTTTTCTAAATCACGATGGAGGTGCCATTTATGCAAGGGGAATCCGCAATATTGGCGACCACAAGAACATGCAGTTCAATTCTTCCACCGGTGAAATCGGCTGGGACAATTCCTCTCGCCGGTCCAAAATTAACATTGAGACCCTGTGGGATGATTGGTCGAAAATATTTGACGCCAGACCGGTGAAATATTGTCGACCCGGAAGTCCCGAGCGATGGGAGTTTGGATACATCGCTGAAGAAATGGACTCCATCGGTCTGTCCAACCTGGTTGGGTACGATGCGGAAGGGGTACCGGATGACTTCCATTACGAAAAGATGGTCATCTATCTCACTGAAATAATCAAGATCCATAATTCCGAGATTCAGTCATTAAAAACGAAAAACGAAGAACTGGAAAGGCGTTTAACGCAGATGAATTCTCTGATTAATGTGAGGAAATCAACTGGCGATGTTCCTTTTGAGTCACCTCAAATAAGGAATCCACGCTCGATTAGTCTCCCAAGTCCCGACTTTAACTAAATCTAAAGTTTGACGATTTCTCGAACCAGTCAATATCTAGTCTCTTCTTCATTATCAAACAAATAATCCGAAAGCCATGCAAATTATATCCTTTTCTCAAGTATCCAAAAGTTTAATCTATCTCCTGGCTTTTACACAGTTATGCAGTGAGATGCGTTCACAATCCCTGGAGGTTGAAGGAAGTCTTACCGCCACCAGTAATATTAAGACATTAGGGAATCTTATCATTGAAAATAATTCGCCACATCTTTATTTTATGGACAAGGTAACTGGTGATCTACCGATCAGAATTTGGTCTGGATCATCTAGTTATTTTGATGTGGTAGAAACGGACTTATTTTTTCGATTTGCGCCTTCCGGTGGAGCATTTCACTACAACTTGAGCATTAAAAAAGAGGGAGAGGTGGGTGTGGGAACCCGGTACCCGGAAACAGCCTTGCATGTTGTCGGGGGAAGCGATGCTTCGCTTTCAAACCCTGGCTACCTAATGCTGGGCTACGGATTTTCCTCTAATATCATCATCGACAACAATGAAATCATGGCCCGAAATAATGGTCAGACCTCGCCTCTCTATCTAAATCACGACGGAGGTGCCATTTATGCAAGGGGAATCCGCAATATTGGCGACCACAAGAACATGCAATTCAATTCTTCCACCGGTGAAATCGGATGGGATAATTCCTCGCGTCGTTATAAGATGAACATTGAAACTTTGCATGATGACTGGTCAAAAATATTTGACACCAGACCAGTAAAGTATTGTCGACCAAATAGTTCTAATCGCTGGGAGTACGGATACATCGCCGAAGAGATGGACTCCATTGGCCTGACCAACCTGGTTGGGTACGATGCGGAAGGGATCCCGGATGATGTCAAATATGATCGTATGGTATTGTATTTGACAGAACTAGTGAAAATTCAAAATAAGAAATCCGCTGAGCAGCAAGACCAAATCGACAGACTCGAGGCTAAACTGGATCAATTAATGCACGTACACGAAAAACAAAATACTCCCAACTGACACGGTTGCGGATTTACAGCGATGCCAGGTAGGCCATACCGAGCATCCCGGCAAAATCCGTGTGTGTTGCCGGAACTACCTTTACTACTCCCGATCCTTGCCAAATATTATCATCAAGAAACTTTTGAATCTGTGGAATGATCTTATCTCCACTCTTCATAATGCCGCCTCCCATGATCACTATCTGCGGATCAAAATGATGCACCAGATTAAATATGTTGGCCGACCAGGCGTGTAAACTGTGGGATAGAATTTTGTTTGCAAAAGCATCTTGTGCTGCCCATTCAAACACCTTAACGAAACTTATTTGCGGTTCATCAGCCAATTTACTTTCTCTGAATTCAGGATCAATTTTCCATTTTTCATCGAGAACCCAACCCGACGCTTCCGTCTCCATACAACCCCTGGCGCCGCAATTACATGGCTGTCCCTTAAAATTGATGATGGTGTGGCCTCCCAGGTTTCCACCGGCATGGTGTGCACCACGAAACAGTTGCCCGTCAATTAATACGGCCGAGCCAAAACCCGTTCCCAGGGTGACAAGTACAATATTTTTATATCCTTTCCCACTCCCATATTGCCATTCAGCTACCAATGCAGCCCGCGCGTCATTTTCTAAGGCGACCGGCACGTTCCAACAGTCCATTGACCACTGGTTGAAGTCAACCGACTCTGCACCGGGAAACTTAACATATTTAGTTAGAATTCTCTTGGCCTGGTTGTCTACAACGCTGGGAAACGAAATGCCAACTCCACCCAAATCAGTGTGGCTCAGATTGGCCGATTTGAGCAGTGCATTGATGGCGTCCCTGATCCCGGGTAGGTTTTTCTGCATAGGTAATTCCGCATGCGCGGGTAATGCGGTTTGTGCAATAATTTGACCGTTGCTAACCACGCCAATTTTAATATTGGTGCCTCCTAAATCAATCCCGACATAAATTTTATTCAAATCCAATGCTTAAGTAAAAAAAAGGAGGTACGAAAATACCTCCCTTAATTTAATCCAAATTTTCTACTATATAGGATTATAGATCTTTCATATCTAAACAATGTCACTCGGACTAATGCTTCCAGACCTTCTTGGTAGCAGCACCTTCTGATCCCACAATTTTAATAATGTAGAGACCAGGAGTATACTTCATCAAGGACAAATCAGCTACCTGATTTGCTGTATTTATTCGCTGCATTAATTGGCCCGTTGCCGAATATACCGAAATAACGGACTGCTGTGTTGACCAGGGCATTTCTAAATGCAGAGAACCCTCGGTTGGATTCGGAAAGACGTTTGTTTCGTGCGAATAGCTAAAGTCCTGTGCTGATGTAGTGCCACTTTCGTTATCGAAATGAAATGTATGTCCTCCTGCATTGGAAACGATCATGTCGACATCTCCATCGCTGTCAATGTCTGCAAATCTGGGTGCTGATGCCCGGCCAAAGTCCAAACCGTCGAAGGGATTTTCTGCACCGGCCAATTCGGTAAATACTACAGCACTTCTCGCGTTGTCACCATCATTCCGAAATGTCCTGATTTTGCCATCAATGAGGCCAAAAACTGCATCCATATCATCATCGCCATCCAGGTCGGCAAATGCTGGTTTTACCGGATGATTCGGTTGTCCAGCCACCTCAAAACTCACAGCCCCAAATGGGTTTTCCTCCGGAGCCTCCGCAAAGACACCATCGGTGTTAACGAAATATTTTACCTCACCTGCTTTATTACCGATAAATGCATCCAGATCTCCGTCTCCATCCAAGTCGATGAAGGCTACGTTCTCATCGGCACCAGCGTCAATACCATTGAAGGGATCACCTTCTCCTGTGACGGCTGAAAAAGTTCCACCATCGTTACTCAAGTAAAGGATGTTCTCTAAATAGCTGCCCACAAAAGCATCTTGATCACCATCGCCATCGATGTCGGCAAAGGCCGGTGCAGATAAATAATCCACCCAAACCAAATTAGTGTCTAAAGGATTAACCGATGCCTCTTCATAAATGCCATTAGTATTTACATAGTGTCTTAGACCTCCACCAAAGTCACCAGAAAATAAATCCGGATCGCCATCGGCATCGATATCGACAAATCCATGATTTAAATTGTCACCAAAATCACCGAGATCCGGTATTCCTATGGTGTTCCGGTTTACTTTCGTAAACGCACCGTCATCATTACGCAGATAAACTATGTCTCCATCACCCTGACCGACAAAAGCATCCATGTCTCCATCGCCATCAATATCCGCAAATGCCGGCGCCACATTATATTCCAAAATGATGTCTGAAAAAGGATTATTCATATCATCGACCGGTGTAAATACGCCTTCTACATTCTCGAAGTACGCAATCTCACCGAGTTTGTTGCCGACGAACAAGTCCATATCGCCGTCATCATCCCAGTCGATAAAAGCCGGTGTTGCAGATTCAGTGACGTTTATATCGACAAATGGATCGGCACTGTCACCGCTCAAATCGGTGAAAACTCCGTCGTCATTCCTGAAATAAGACAGACCTCCGCTATATTTACCAAATACGGCATCCATGTCTCCATCGCCATCCACGTCCACAAACGTCGGACTGGCATTAGTTGAATCGCCAATCTTTATTCCATTAAATGGATTTTCGGCGCCATTGACTAAGGTAAATGCACCATCGTCGTTACGGTAATAAAGTACAAAGCCACTGTTCAAGCCCGCAAAGGCATCGAGGTCCCCATCGGAATCGATATCGACAAATGCTGGACTTATCCTGGCTGAGTCCGCTAATTCGGTTCCCGTACCCAGGTCAGCTGGAAAGGGTGAAGCCTGCTCATAAAATTGTCCGTTATCATTACGGTAGTAGTTTATTCCGACTGCGGTACTATCTAAAAATGTCGAAATTTTACCACCTACAAATAAATCCAGGTCACCATCGCCATCGATATCAGCAAAAGCTGGTTTAGCTGAATTTTCCAAATGGGCCAGTCGCAATACATTGTCTGTTTTCAAAACCAGATTCTGGCCTGTGGCAAGATTCGGTGATGCCAGCATGAAACCTCCCACAAACGTGGCAGTCAGACCGGCAATTTTCCCCGCTTGCTTGATAGCCAGCAACCGTTCTTGTAGTCTCCTCAACCTCCGCACCAACATGTCCCTGCGTTTGTAGCCGGATAGTCCGAGTTCGATCCGACTCAATTTACGCCGGTAACGATTATACTGGGCCAACAATCTATAAAAACGGTGTCGATGTCTTTTCATAAAATGGAAAAAGTTAGTAGCTAATTAGAAAATGTGACTTTGTTCATATGTTTGAACATAGCAGCCTCAACCAAAGATAAAAAAGAAATTGACATTAACCTTATCCCAGTCCACCTAAAAATTCATAGGTCAAGACGGGCTGAGTCTCCTCGATCACAGAGAGAATGTGAAATTTTGCCGGTGAAAAGAACTTAAGAGGCTATCAGTGATTTGGAGGCAATAAATTTAGGGACAAATGGGCTGGCTAACTGTCACGGTAGAATTTGCTGAGCTGAGTATTCTACAGATTTTTAAAACTATACAGGGACTTGGTCAGGAAGACTTCGGTTTCCTCCGCATGTCGCAATAAAAACCTGCTCATTACGTAATTGTCAGTTTTTGAGGTGATCAGGAATTTAGGAATTGCTGCTTTATCCTGTCGCATGATGGCCTCTCGCATCAATAAATGCGCCAGTTTGAAAGGCCGGTGTTGAGCATCGACAAAAAGTGCAGTAAACTCATTGAGATTCGGTGCAATCAAATGTGAGATCACCCATCCAATAACCACATTATCAAACTTCAAGGCAATACTGCCCTCCGGAAAAATAGAAGCTTCCTGTACAAAGGGATCCAGATAATCGAGATACCAGTTTTCTTCTCGTTTTTTTCTTTTTATATAAGTCCGGTCATCTTCATTAAGCTGCAGGAAGGGAACAAATTGATAGTTTTCCGGCAATTGAATGCGATTGTGCATAAAAAGTTTTAATACTTTTTTCGCCAGTCCTCTTACAATAATTAAATCTTCCTTTGGAGTGTTCCAGGTTGCATTTTCCAGGATTTTTTCCAAAAAATTTCTGTGTTTCCAGTGTGAACGAAAATAAAGATCCAGTTTACTGGCTCCGGTTTTTCGCACCGATTCTTCAAGGGTAGCAACCAGCTTGGTGCCCACTCCTTTGTTGCGGTGATCCGGATGTACCACCAAAGAATGTAGGCGTGCTTGCTTTCCGGTATCATCGTACGTGGCCAGCAATAATCCCACCGGCGATTTCTCAAGTGTAGCAATGACTCCCAGAAATGGCTTGTTGATGCGATCCTTTTTCTTGGAAAGATCGGGAAATAAATAGGCGGGCATTTTTTCAATCACCCAATTTAAACCCACTTTGTCACTAAATTGAAATTGATATTCAGCCATTTCCTATTTTTTCATTTCATCTCTTGCCCAATAGGTAGCATTGGGAATGGATAGTCCGTATTTGTGAACAGGATTTTTTGTATTTAGGATTCCCGGTCGTCGCATACCCGGTAATATTTGCAGATCATATATTTCATCCACACTCGCAAGAAATTTAATTTCGCCAACTAATGCTCCCGATTTTAAATGGATGATGGCAATACCGGCAGAGGTTGCTTTTTTAGCGATTTCCAGGTCTTTGAATGTGGATGAATTCTGCCGTAATTTTGATAAAGCCACAAATATATAGTCTCCCATTCGAGTCATTCCCCGGACAAAACCATCCAGTTTTCGAATCTCCTCAAAAGTCGAATTGGCAATATCAACCCGCACGAGACTTCCCGTGGCCGACAATAAGAGATAGAGATGTCCGTCATAAATACGGGGAGAATGGGGCATGGGCAAGTCAGATAGAATATGCTGGTTGGTTTCAACATCAATGAGTGTTCCTCCCTGCGGCAAAGTCTTGCGCCATGACTGTAATTCATTTCCTGTTCCCAGGGAAGTTACGTAGCGAGGTCGCCCATCAACCATCGCCAGACCATTTAAATGGCAACGATCTTCGGAATGTAATCCGGTGATGAAATCAGGCTGCCACCGGGGGATCCAGCTATAAGCCTCAGATATCAGGGCTAGACAGGAAAACGAAGTATTAACTGCCCAGAGTCCGTCCTGACCAAAATGGAGGTCGTGCATATCTACCTGTCCGGTAAAATAGGTGAGCCGGGGCATAAACATGGCATCGTATACTCCAGGATTTTTTGGATAATTTTTTGCGAGACCCGGGGCATTAGCCAGGACAATCACTTCATCTTTGGTGGCAATCGCCATTCTATCTCCGTCTACCGCTATGCCCATGGCCCGGTCGAAAGTTCGTGGCAGTTGCACCAAAGATTCATCGTCTTTGGCAGAAATAAATATCACCTTTCCTGCCTGGTAAGTGCTGATGACCAATGTGCAGTTTAATTGCGCAATGAGTTCAGGAATATTGGGACTATAGGTACAACTGAAGGGAGGAGGGGGTTGATTTACCATAAATAAGCTACCATACTTTTTTTAAGAGGACCAAACTAAGGATCTTTTTTGGTATTCTAAGTTAGACGAAAAGTTAAGAGAGCTCTGCAGCTTGGCGGTCAGTCAAAAATCATCTTTATAAATCGGGGCCGGTAGATGTGGGCATTTTGCTGAATATCATTCCAAAAATCGAAAGTGATGGTATTGTAGCTGATCAAAAGTTCTCCTGGCTTTGACAAAGCAGGATGAGCTTTTGCATTATAAGGTAACAGCCCTTCTTCATATTCCGGAGTATGCCAGATTTCCTGAATTTCAGAAAAAGGACCGATGGGACTGTCACCTATCCGGATGCCAACTTTATCAGAAAGACCCAGGACCTGAAAAACCAGTAAATAACGGCCGTCAGGCAATGGGGTAACACTGAGCTCATTGGAGGCCGCATCAGTTATCGGAATAATTAAACTTTGATTTTTCGACCATCCCTCACTGGTCCAGTAGCGCCACCGGGAAAAATCTTCAAAATGTTTTGGTTTAACCCGGGCCACCACCAGGTTCTTATCACTGCCAATGCAACCGTATACATAAATGAAGCCATCAGCATCGGGCACGCCAGCCCATTTGGTATTGACCAATATTCCGGAGCCAAGATTTCCTTCCCCGAACGGTAGGCTTAAATGCAGGGGAGTTTCAATCTGGCGTTGAAATAGGTATGGAGGACGGCTGCCTTCTGGCAGTGCCAGCAAAGAAACAGCCGGGTCAATAAAATCAAAGACATTGGGACCGGTCTTCTCTACGTGATAAGCAAAGATAAATAGTTGATTGTCTAATTCCTTGTTTATGAAACCATCGCCAAGCCAAAAATATTGATCATGGCCAGTAGAGGAAATGATTGGCTTGAAAAAGCTGGTAGGTTTGCCTGTAGAGTCCTTATTGTAGTGGAATTGAATATTTTCTTTTTTAGGGTCTGTGCCATGAAAATAAGCAATGGTATTATTGACCATGGAATGGCCAGGTAGTGGTTTATTGTCCTGGACCTCTCCTATGTAGGTGTCACTAAATATAAGAAGTGTCTCCTCCTGGCCGCTATTTTTGTCAATGCCATCAAGCGGGATCGAAAATATTCCATCGGCTCCAAACCATCCGGATTTCCGATAGAATAAATCTGTCCACTCCGGTGCAGCTTCCACATGAAACTTCAATGGATTATCATCGCTGCCAACCGATTTAATGCTTTTTTTCGAAACACAAGAAAATAATGTTAGGCAGCCAATAAGGAGCACAATTCGCATGTCATTAAATTTAAATACACTTTGATTATTTTACTAAATAGTTTTCACTGGACTTATTCCTCAAAGACCAGTTTAAAAAATCTGGGCCGGTAAAGGTGGGGGTGCTTTTCAATCTGATCCCAGAACGCAAAAGAATTAATATTATAACTCACCAGCAATTCACCTGGTTCGGAAAGGCTAGGGTGCGCTTTGGCATTATAGGCGAAAAATTCCGGCTCAGCAAGGTCAGGTTGGCAATCCCATAACTCAGTAATTTTTCCAAAAGGACCCCAGGGCTTTTTGCCAGTACGCATGATGACGGTCGGATAGATGCTGTTTAGTTGCGAAATAAGTGCATACTCTCCATTGGGTAGTGGCGTAACGCTCAATTCATTGGATGCCGAATCAGCGATTGCCTGAGCTTGCAGAAAATCAGTGACCCAATCACTTCCATTCCAAAAGGTCCATCGGTCAAATGCCTCAAATTCTGCTGCTTTGACTCTTCCTGTCAGCACTTCCTTGTGGGGATCCCGGGTCCCATAAATGTAAATGTAGCCATCGGTATCATCAGTAACCGGATTGGTATCTTCAAAAACAGCCACCCCAAAAGAAGTGATTTTACCATCGTCATTGCTGAAGAAGGGTAGTGGCAATTGATATTGATCCGGAAACGGAAAGGTACTTCCCTGGGGAAGGACTATTAAGGCACCGCCCAGCACCTCAAACTTAAAAGTAGTGTGTGTCCATTCCGGCCGGTCGATTATTCGATAGGCAAAAATATAAGTGTTACCATTGGCGGGATTACAAAAGCCGTCACCGAGCCAGAAATATTCACCATCCTCTCCATCTAATAGCACGGGAAATAGCGAAACATCTTTTCCCGCGGAGTCTTGTGGAACCGGAAATGAGATTTTTGTTGTGTCCGGATTTTTACCCTCTAGAAACGCGACCGAATTATTCACCATATGATAGCCCTTTTGCAAAGTGCCATTCTTGATTTTTCCCAGCATGGTGTCACTGAAAATGATCAACTGCTTGCCAGTGCCGGAGGTATCCTGATGCATCGGAATGGCAAAAATTCCATCGCCGCCAAACCATCCATCGGTTCTGATAAATAGCTGGGTCCATTCCGGTGCTTCCTTTACAGTGAATAAAAGATCATTACCATCATTTTTTTCCTTATCGCATGCAGTAAAAAGGGCGCCAATGAATATGATTCGCAGAAAGAAAGAGTTAGTCCGCATTATTTCCAATTATCTATCCGAATAAATTTTGGACGGTATAAGTCTGCATCCGCAAATATGTCCGCAAAATTAAAACTGTTGATGTTATATGAAATTCTCAGTTCGCCCGATGTTGCTAATTCCGGGTGGACAAAACTGTTGTAGGTAAAAATATTTTCTCCGGATTCAGGAGTACAATACAAAATACGTCGATTGGTCCACGGTCCGGTTGGGGAGATGGATTCGGCTATAAATATCCGGCTGCCAAAAATGGTTTCATGAGTGATGAGGTAGTAAAGATTGCCATCCTTGATCACACTGAATTGATCCGAAACGTTTTTGGCGATGGCATGGTCAGATGGACGATCGATCCAGGATGAACCATTGTAAAAAGACCAGGGTTCCTGCAGATTTTTTCCCTCCACTCGGGCGATATGTACGGTTTTTGATCTGCGGCTACTCCAAATGCCATATATATATGTAAAGTCTTCATCTTCCAGCAGGCAGGATCCATAGGATACATCTGGGGATGCTATGACAGTTTCCAGATACTCAATGACAAATGTTTCGGGATCCAAAATAGCTAGATCAAAACTTCGGTAGGCAAAATCCCAGGCCTCTCCGGTCCCATTACTGCCGAGTTTACCCAGCAACCATTGGATTTTGCCGTTATATATGGTTGCATCCAGAGGCCAATACCAGGTGCCGGGATCATCGGGTGATACAAAGGCCTTCGGTTGATTTTTATTTCCACCAAAAAGGGTGGTCATACGATCACCATCTTGAATAATCAGGCTGTTGCGAATAAAAGGTGCACCGGCCCGGATACGCTGTGCGGTGACAGTGCCTAAAAAAGTATCGCCAAACATCCACATGATGCGTCCATCGGGCAGTGGAATCGAGTAGGTGGCATCGGATCCTGTCCAGCCATTACCATATCTCGTAAATAATAGATTATAATGGCAATCCTCAGCAACGATTAGCTGCTGATTCCAACAATTCGCGACATTTTCAATGGTCTTGAATTCACAAAATGCATCGGAACGCGTAGGATCGCTGTGATAAATTCCTTTATCCACCGGAACATCGGCAGAAGTGCCGGTAGGAATAACCTCCAGCTTTGCACAGGTGATGAAAACGAGGAGAAGTAGAGTCAATTTTATTATGCGGACCATTTAGAATCGGGCACTAGTGCTATCAAACATTTTACCTTCAGTAATTCCCGGCCACATATCGGTGCGAAAGGGTAAAGCCGGTAAGCCTGCTTCATTATATAGATCTACGACCCCAGGAT